>DATIPS010000001.1 GCA_035471805.1 Acidimicrobiia bacterium
GGCAGGGGTCTCGATGAAATCGTTGGCCCAGATGCCATCGATGTGGCCGGCGATGGGACTGCCTTCGATCATCGATCGGATGCCGGTCGAAACCACGTAGTGCTCTACGGAGATTCCTTCTTTGACGTAGGCCGGATCCGAGGCCACATGGGCTCGAGTGGTATCGAAGAACTCCGGAATGCCGGGACTCATTACAACCGATCGACCCAACTCGTGGAGTCGCTCCCGTGTCAGGTCGGCGAAGATTCCCTCATCGACATAGGTGAGGATGTGGTTGAGGTATGCGGTGTCTCTGGCGATGGAGATCCCCTTGGATCGGTAGTGATCCACCAAACCGTCGACTTCCCTCCAGAAGTTCCTGCCGTCCACATCGAACGCCTCGAACAGGGCGTCCTGTTGGTTGCCGGGGATCAGCGTCCTGTCATAGTCCCAGATGAAGGCGATGACGGTCTGGGTGTAGAGCGGCGGTGGCATCGATCAGGGGATCTCGGGCCGTCCGAAGTGAACGACACCGCCCTCGAACCACCACGCTTGCAGTGTGATTTCCGATCCACGCAGTTGCGCATGGGCCGGGCCCATCTCCGAGCTGTGGACGAGAAGGGTGACCGTCCAATCCTCGGACATCATGCGGCGGAAACCAGGAAGATAGTCGGCCGGATCGGCATGGTGGGGAAGCACGCATTCGATCGTGCGCGCGGAACGGGCGACGACCGCCGGCGTGGTCGGCAACTCATGGATCGACTCGCCGAGAAAGAGGCGATTCCAGTCCATCAGGTCGGCCACCTCGCCTGCCCCGTGGTAGGCGTCGAGACACGCCTCTGCCACCTCGTCTATATCTGTGAGTTCCCTTGTGAGAGCTAGTGCCACAGCCCATCCTTCGTCGGCCAACTTACAACATTGTAATTCACCCGAGGGCGTGGCCCCGTGCATTCGGAATCGGTTGGAAACGGGTGCCCGATTCAATCCGCGGAACTGTTCCGTTCTAGTCTCGGGCCCGCGTAGAGAAAGGTTGATCATGGAGTATCGAAGGCTCGGCAAGTCGGGGCTCAAGGTCAGTGTGCTGTCTTTTGGATCCTGGGTGTCTTTTCACAATCAGCTCGGTGTCGATACTGCGAAGGCGTGTATGCAGGCTGCTCGAGACGCAGGCGTGAACTTCTTCGACAACGCTGAGGTATACGCCGGAGGGGAGTCCGAGCGGATCATGGGTCAGGTGATCCATGATCTCGGTTGGGACCGGTCCTCATACGTGATCTCGACCAAGTTCTTCTGGGGAATCTCAGACACGCCCAACATGCGCAACACCCTCAACCGCAAGTACCTCCTGCAGGCGATCGACGGCTCGCTCGATCGCCTCGGACTCGACTTCGTGGATCTCGTCTATTGCCATCGCGCCGATTCGAACACGCCGATCGAGGAGACCGTGTGGGCGATGCACGACATCGTTGCTTCCGGCAAGGCTCTCTACTGGGGAACGTCGGAGTGGCATGCCGATGAGATCCGGGCGGCCTGGGAGATCGCAGAACGGCATCACTTGCACAAGCCGCTGATGGAGCAGCCCCAATACAACTTGCTGCATCGCAAGAAGGTAGAGAAGGAGTACGCCCGTCTCTACGAGGACATCGGTCTCGGTACGACTGTCTGGAGCCCGCTGGCATCCGGTCTTTTGACCGGCAAGTACCTCGAAGGAATCCCGGAGGGAAGCCGGGGAGCCCTCGAAGGGTATGGGTGGCTTCAGGACTTCCTGACCGATGAGGCGAATCTCGCGAAGGTGCGGAACCTCAAAGCCGTGGCCGATGACCTGGGATGCAGTCTGGCGCAGATGTCGATCGCCTGGTGTGCCAAGAATCCGAACGTGTCGACGGTGATCACGGGTGCCAGTCGTGTCGAGCAGGTACATGAGAACATGGCGGCGCTGGAGGTAATCGACCGGCTCGACGATGAGGTCATGGAGCGAATCGACGGGATCGTTTCATAAGCGGCGGCCCGGGCACAGATCCGGGAGGCACTAAACCTTTCTGGCCCGGACGCCGATCAACCAGACAAGATGCGTACGGCACAACCGCGAGCACGCTGGGAGTCTGGACAATGAGACGGGGAGCGATCGCTACCGAGGTGGAACCGATCGGCCGGGCACCGAAGCACGTCTTGCTGCAGCAAATGAGGAGGCTCGGCTCGGACTTGCTGATGACGAGTGTCGCCGACGGCTCCGGATCGTTCATCTCGATCCTCAACCCTCAGCGCCAGATCGTCTATGCCAACAAGGCTCTGCAAGATGCGTTCGGTGTGACCGGAGAGAATGCCATCGGCCTTCGCCCCGGTGAGTTGATGGGGTGCCGGAATGTGAACATCGGCCCGGACGGTTGTGGCACATCGGAGAACTGCTCGACGTGCGGCACCGCAACGGCAGTTCGAAAGGCCCGCCGTGGATCTCCGCACCAGGAAGAGTGCCGGATCCTTCGGGAGGATGGCGACCCGATCGACCTCAAGGTAAACGCGGCGCCGGTCTCCTTCGACGGAGACGAGTACATCCTCTACTCGGCCATCGACATAAGCGATACGAAGAGGCGGCGGTCGCTCGAGCGAATCTTCTTCCACGACATAATGAACACGGCAACGGGCGTTCGGGGTCTCTCGTCTCTCGCCCGGATCGTCCCCACTGATGAAAGGGACGAGATGCTGGAGCTCATCGAGGAAACGTCTGAACATCTCATAGATGAGATCGAAGGCCAGCGCGATCTGCTCGCCGCCGAGAGCCGGGAACTCGTCGTGAAGCTGCAGCCGATCGATTCGTCGCTATTGCTCAAGGGCCTGACGGCCCTGTATGAGGCCCATGAGGTGGGGGAGGGGAAGTCGATCGTCATCGACCAACGCAGCTATGGGGCGACTTTCGTGTCCGATCCGACACTGCTCGGCAGGGTCGTCGGTAATCTCATCAAGAATGCACTCGAAGCGACACGCCCCGGCGGGATGGTCCGAGTCCGGTGCAATCGGGATGGCGAGTGGATCTTCTTCACCGTCCACAACGCGAGCGTTATTCCCGACGCGTCACAGGCACAGATCTTCCAGAGATCCTTCTCAACAAAGGGAGAAGGGCGGGGTCTCGGGACCTACGGATCCCGGCTCTTGACGGAACGATATCTCAACGGTGAGATCAGATTCATCAGCGCTCCCGGCATCGGCACGACGTTCACGGTCGCTCTCCCGCTGGACACGACTGCGGTCTAGAGGTCCTTCGCGGCCACCGTCGCGAGGTTTCTGTCCCAACGGTGGCTTACGTTGCTCGTATGTTCGCATCAGTCACCTCCGTCGCTCTGGTCGGCATCGAACCGCAATCGGTCAGGGTCGAAGTCCACATAAGCCCATCGAAACCGGCGCTCACGGTCGTCGGTTTGCCGGACACGGCGATCCGGGAGGCGCGCGATCGGGTGCGAGCCGCTCTGGCTTCTTCCGGATATTCCCTTCCCGGCAGGCGGGTGACGGTCAATCTCGCCCCGGCCGACCTTCCCAAGGTCGGTTCTGCGTACGATCTGCCCATAGCGCTCGGAGTCCTGGCTGCGGCGGGTCAGGTTCCTCCGGGCGTCGGCGAGGTGGTCGCGCTGGGCGAGTTGGCGCTCGACGGACGAGTGAGACCGGCGAGGGGCGGTCTTGCCGCCGGATTGCTCGCCCGCGCGAAGGGCCTTCCGTGCGTCGTCGCGTCGGAGTCGGTCCCCGAAGCTCTCCTGGCGGGAAGCGGACGAGTGTATGGAGTCGACTCGCTGGCAGAAGCCGTATCAGCGGCCCTGGGTGAGCTTCCGCACAACCCGCCGCCCGAGACCCATGATGAATGCGGGTCATCGGAAACAGACATGGCGGAAATCCGCGGGCAGGTGGTTGCGAAGCGAGCCCTCGAGGTTGCGGCGGCCGGCGGGCACCACGTTCTGATGTGGGGTCCACCGGGGTCCGGGAAGACCATGCTCGCCAGAGCTCTGCAGGGAATCCTGCCGGATCTGACACCTGAGGAGTCACTGGACGTTGCCCAGGTCTGGTCGGCTTCGGGAAGAGGGAGACCGTCACTGAGAAGACCGCCCTTCCGGGCCCCTCATCACACGGCTACCGTTGCTGCGCTGGTCGGTGGCGGCAGCGGGATCCCGGTTCCGGGAGAGGCGTCTTTGGCCCACCGGGGGGTCCTGTTCCTGGATGAGCTGGGTGAGTTCCCCTCCAGTTCCCTCGATGCGCTTCGACAGCCGCTCGAGGATCAGCGTGTGATCGTGGCCCGCAAGGGAGCAACCGTCGAGTTTCCGGCCGCCCTCCAGGTAGTCGGTGCCACGAACCCGTGCCCGTGTGGATTCATGGGGGATCGAATCGTGGGTTGCCGTTGTTCGACCCCGCAGGTAGATCGCTACAGAAGGCGCCTCTCCGGTCCCATGATCGACCGTTTCGACCTTCGGGTTCCGGTCCCCAGGATCGACCGGTCCTCCCTGATGGGGCCGGCCGGCGAGCGCAGTGAGGTTGTCAGAGATCGAGTTGCCTCTGCCCGCCTACGGCAGATGGAAAGAGGCGTCTTGAATCGTTCGATGGGTCGCGATCGCCTGGATGCTCAGGCTTGGGAGGCGGGAGGCATGAGTCTGTTGGGGCGGGCGTTCGATCGCAGGCAGATCTCCGGCCGTGGATTCGATCGGATCCGTCGCGTAGCCCGCACGATCGCCGATCTGGCCGGCTCCGATGGAGTCGCAGAACCCCATGTGGCCGAAGCCCTTTCCTATCGAGGAGAGTGGTCCTAGTGAGCGACGATCGTCTCAGGCTCGCCTTTGTGGGGATGCACCCCACCCGGAGACGAAAGCTGCTCGACGAGTACGGGTCTGCCGGGAGTGTGTTGACCGGGATCGCCGGCGGCGTCGTAGAGGTTCCCGCACACGCTCGGGCTGCAGCAGAGGTACCGGCGTCGGACCGTCGCGCCGAACTGGCCGGCGCAGGCATCCAGGCAGTGCTGCGAGAAGATCTACCTGCGCACGTCGCTTCATTGCCCGATGCGCCCGATCTCCTCTTCGTCCGGGGTCGGATTCCCGACGAGCGCGGGGTCGCAGTTGTAGGGACGAGAACGGCTACGTCGTACGGGATTCGGCTTGCCGAAGAGTTCGGCCGTGCTCTGGCGGTTGCCGGGTGGCCGGTTGTGAGCGGACTCGCCAAAGGAGTCGATGCGGCAGCCCATCGCGGTGCCGTTTCGGCCGACGGTGTCTCCGTGGCCGTGCTCGGCTGCGGACCCGACCGCTGGTATCCATCATCCAACCGACAACTGGGTGAGGCGATTCTCTTCGCCGACGGTGGAGTGGCTTCGGAGTACCCGCCCGGTACTCCCCCTTCCGGATGGCGCTTCCCGCCCCGCAATCGGATCATCAGCGCTCTCTCGGCGGCGACCGTCGTGGTGGAAGCCCGGCCGAGGGGTGGGGCTCTCATAACCGCACGGGCCGCGCTCGAGCAGGGGAGAGAGGTGCTGGCCGTCCCCGGCGACGTCGACCGGGAGACTTCTGAGGGATGCAATCTCATCATCAGGGACGGAGCCATCCCCGTCTTGGGTGCTGATGACCTGGTGGAGGCGGTCTCGCTCATCCTGGGCCCGCCAAGACCGGTAGAAGGAGTTCGCCGCGACTCTCTGGCTGCACTGATCGGTCCGGTGGGAAGGACGGTCGAGTGGGTGGTCGAGCACCTGGGCAGGCCGACCGGGCAGGTGCTGGCCGAGTTGGCGCGTCTGGAAGCTGCCGGCGAGATACGACTGGTGGGCGGACGGGTTGTCGGGATAGCGAAGTGAGTCCGGAGGCGAATGTCCGTCCGGGTCGTTGACCCGACCGGCGGAGGCAGCAAGGATTGACATGTGGCAAAGATCCCCCATCAACCCGAATGGGTCGTGGCCGATGTCGCCGCCTATCTCGAGAGAAAGGCGGGACAGCGCGGCGCGTCGCCGCATACTCTCGAGGCCTACCGGCGTGATCTGGCACAGTTCTTTGCCTTCTGTGATCGTGCCGGCGTTTCTGACCTGTCATCGATCGATCGGAGGATTGTCCGGAGATATCTGGCCTATCTGGACACCCTCGGTTATGCCAGACGATCCATCGCCAGGAAGGCTTCTGCGGTGCGTTCGTTCTTCGCAGACCTGACGCGCCGGGGGCAGCTGCCGGTGAATCCCGCCGAGCAAGTTGCGCGGCCGAAGCTTCCCAAGACCCTCCCGGCCGCGTTGCCCCAGCGGGCAATGCACATGGTGCTCGAATCCATCGACGGGGATGAGCCGCTCGAGATTCGCGACCGGGCGATCCTCGAAGTTCTCTACGCCTCCGGACTCCGCGTCGCCGAGTTGGCTTCGCTCCGCGTTACCGACGTAGAGGGAAGGGATATGATCCGTGTCGTCGGGAAAGGCGATCGGCAGCGTGTCGTGCCGCTGGGGGAGCCGGCGGTCCGTGCAGTTGCCCGCTATCTCGACCTGGCGCGACCGTATCTTGCCGGCGAATCGGCCGGTGGTGCTTTGTGGATCGGCGCACGCGGAGGCCCACTCGACGGGCGGGGAATCAGGAGAATCGTCCGTTTTCGGGCCGGGACCTTTCCGCACGCTTTCAGACATTCTTTCGCAACTCACCTGTTAGAGGGCGGAGCTGATCTACGATCTGTGCAGGAATTGCTGGGACACATTGAACTGGCAACGACCCAGATTTACACTTCGGTGACCCGGGACCATCTCAAGGCGGCATATGAACGAAGCCATCCGCGAGCCTGAACGATCCTCCGACGACCACGTCATGGAGTTGTGGCAGCGCTTTAAACAATCCGGCGAGGATTCCGTTCGCGACGCGCTCATCCTCCACTACTCGCCGCTGGTCAAGTTCGTCGCCGGCCGTGTCGGAGTCGGGCTGCCGCGCAACGTCGAGCAGTCCGACCTGATCTCATACGGGATATTCGGCTTGATCGACGCCATCGACAAGTTCGACCTCGAGCGCGGCTTCAAATTCGAGACATATGCGATCAACCGCATACGGGGCGCCATCCTCGACGAACTCCGGCAGCTGGACTGGGTACCGCGCTCCGTTCGATCACGGGCGAGGGAGATCGAGCGTTCGCTCGCAGAGTTGGAACATCGTTTTCAGCGGTCACCGAGCGAGGAAGAACTGGCAGCCCACATGGACATGCCGCTCGGCGACCTGCAGGACAATCTCGCAGAGATCTCGAATCTGGGACTGGTCGCCCTCGACGAACTGCTGGGCCGCGACCGCGACTCGTCGACCGTCGGTGATGTTCTCCCGGACCCGCGTGGGACCAGCCCGGAGGCTGCCTTCCAGGTGGAAGAGATGAAGCGGGTTCTGGCGGATTCCATCAACCGACTTCCCGATCGTGAGCGTCTCGTCGTCACCCTCTACTACTACGAGGGGCTCACCTTGTCGGAGATCGGCGATGTCATGGGCGTCACGGAATCCCGTGTATGCCAGATCCACACGAAGTCGGTGATGAGCCTCCGAAACCGGATGACCGAGCCGACCTATAGGTGATCATCGGCGCCGCCGATAGTCGAGAGTGCAGTAGCAGACCCCAGCATCTGCTTCGAGCGGTCATCCGACACATCGTCTCACTCAACTTGCCGGCCGACGGCACGCTGTTACGCTCCTCACTAAGAACGCACGCCTCGTGCGAACTCCCACGGTCGAAGCGGATGCTTCGCGGGAGAGCCATTTGCCGGGGCGGAGGAACAACCACAAAGGAGCAGCTGTGTCCGCAGTGACAATGAAGCAGTTGCTGGAAGCCGGCGTCCACTTCGGGCATCAGACCCAACGGTGGAATCCCAAGATGCAGCCGTACATCTACGGCGAGCGGAACGGGATTCACATCGTGGATCTCCGGCAGACACTCCAGCAGACCCTCAACGCCCACAAGTTCGTGCGCGATCTCGTGGAAGCGGGTGGAACCGTGCTCTTCGTCGGAACGAAGAAGCAGACGCAAAGCGCGATAGCCGAGAACGCCGAGCGAGCCGAAATGCCCTATGTCAACTTCCGTTGGCTTGGCGGAATGCTCACCAACTTCCAGACGATTCAAAAGCGGATCGCCTACATGAAGGAACTCGAGCGGATGGACGAGACGGGTGAGATGGCTTCCCGTCCCAAGAAGGAACGTCTGCGCCTGCGACGTGAGCGCGACAAGCTCGTTCGCAACCTGGGTGGGGTTCGAAATCTCAACGGCCTGCCTGATGTCGTGTTCATCGTCGATGTCAACGCCGAAGCCACCGCAGTAACGGAAGCGAGCCGGCTCGGAATACCCATAGTGGCGGTTGTCGACACCAACTGTGATCCGGACCTCATCGACATGGTGATTCCCGGTAACGACGATGCGATTCGCTCGGCAGATCTGTTTGCCTCGGTGATAGCCGACGCATGCCGGGAAGGCCGGGATCTCGTTGGAAAAGACTCCATGAAAGTTGTCGCGCCGGTCGTTGAAGAAGAGATCGCGGCCGCGGACCTGACCGAAGAGGAATGAGGGTGGCCGAATTCACCGCCAAAGACGTACAACAGCTCCGGCAGCAAGCCGGAGTGGGGATGATGGATGCCAAGAAGGCGCTGACGGAGACCGCAGGTGATCTCGAGGCAGCCTTCGACCTCCTGCGCGAACGAGGCCTCGCTGCCGCGGCCAAGCGTGCTGATCGTGAAGCATCCGAAGGGGCCGTTGGGTCGTACATTCACCTCCAGGACGATCGCCCGATCTCCGGCGTGCTCGTCGAGCTTTCGTCGGAGACCGACTTCGTCGCAAAGACCCCCGAGTTCCTCGGTGCCGCCAAGGACATCGCGATGCATGTCGCCTGGGGCAAGCCCTCGTGGACGACACGGGACGAGGTACCGGAAGAGTTGATCGCCAAGGAAGCAGAGATGATCTCGAAGCAAGCCGAAAACGAAGGCAAGCCCGAGCACATCATCCCGAAGATCGTTGAAGGGCGCCTCGAGTCTTTCTACAAGGATCACGTTCTCTACGACCAGACCTTCGCCAACCCGGCGAAGTTCGAGGGAACGATTGGCGAGATGGTCGGTCAATTGGCTGCCAAGATGGGAGAGAACATTTCCATCCGCCGTTTCGCACGGCTGACCATCGGAGAAGGTTGACATGACCGACGGAGCGCCGCGGCGGGTCGTACTGAAGCTGTCGGGTGAAGCCTTCGCAGATCCCGCTATCGGATACGGAATAGACCCCGCCACGGTGCGCCGCGTCGCCGCCGAGATCTCGGAGGCCAAGTCGACCGGAACCGAAATCGCAGTCGTTGTAGGTGGCGGCAACATCTTCCGCGGCGTATCCAAAGCCGCTGAAGGGATGGACCCCGCCAGCGCCGACTACATGGGCATGCTGGCGACGGTCATCAACGCACTTGCTCTCCAGGACGCCCTGGAGAAGGCGGGTGTGCCCACCCGTGTACAGAGTGCAATCAGCATGCGCCAACTGAGTGAGCCCTACATCCGGCTCCGTGCGATCAGGCACCTCGAGAAGGGCCGGATCGTGGTATTCGCGGCCGGAACCGGCAATCCGTTCTTCACGACCGACACGACGGCGGCGTTGCGTGCGGTGGAAATCGGCGCCGAGGTCGTCATGAAGGCCACGAACGTCGACGGGGTCTACGACGCCGATCCGACCAATAATCCGGATGCCGTCCTGCTCGATGAGGTCACCTACATGCGGGTGATCGCCGAGGATCTCAATGTGATGGACTCGACTGCGATTACCATGTGTAAGGATCACAACTTACCAATCACGGTGTTCAACATTTCCAGGCCGGGAAACATCGTGAGGGCGGTCCGGGGAGAACGTCTCGGAACGCTCGTTCATTGAGGAGGCGAAATGATCCGGGAACTCCTGACCGACGCTGAGCGACGGATGGATCAGGCGGTCGAGCACACTCTTGGAGAGTTCGGGACTGTGCGGACCGGACGCGCGAATCCCGGGATCCTCCATCGGGTCATGGTCGACTACTACGGGGCTCCGACGCCTCTCCAGCAGCTCGCCTCCTTCTCAGTTCCCGA
The DNA here is from genome assembly GCA_035471805.1 of Acidimicrobiia bacterium. Classification (NCBI taxonomy): domain Bacteria; kingdom Bacillati; phylum Actinomycetota; class Acidimicrobiia; species Acidimicrobiia bacterium. The sequence goes on from DATIPS010000001.1 coordinate 10,014, forward strand.
ACCGCGCCTCCTTGTCCTCCAGCCCTTCGACAAGAGCTCGATGGTCAACATCGAGAGGGCAATCCAGGCCTCCGATCTCGGATTGAACCCGTCGAACGACGGCAATGTGATCCGGCTTTCCTTTCCGGCGCTCACCGAAGAACGCAGGAGGGATCTGATCCGGGTTGTGAAGCAAATGGCAGAAGAGGGCCGGGTGGCCATTCGCCAGGTGCGCCGACACACCAAGGACGATCTCGAAGCTCTCGATGGTGAGGTCTCAGAGGATGAGATCCGGCGGGCCGAGAAGGACCTTCAAGAGATCACCGATCAGCATACGAAGCGAATCGATGAGCTCATGGAGCACAAGGAGCAGGAGCTACTCGAAGTTTGAGCGAAGGTGACGACCCCGGTCGGTACGAAGAAGGCGGCGACGTCCTTCCTTTCCCGACGGACCGCGTACCCCGCGAGGATGAGTCCTCTGAGGAAACCGACGGTCTCGATTCTTTGACGAACGGCTCATCTGCACTGGATGACTTCACCCACGAGGACTACGTCTCTGCAACGACTCGTGAATACCAGGGTCTGGCAGAGGCGATCTCCGAAGCCGAGCGACAGGATCACGAGATGGCCGCGGTGGCGGCCACGATGCCCGGCCTCGAGACGGGCCTCGTCGGTTTCGAAGACGTCACGGGCGAGGTTGAGCCGGTTGATCTGCCGGACGAGCCGCGCTCGGATCTTGCCAACCGGGTAATCACTGCAGTAGTGCTGCTGGTGGTAGTCGGCTCCGCCCTCTTCGCCGGCGGCGGCTGGCTGATGTTGCTGGTCGGTGCCTTGTCGATCATCGGCATCGTCGAGTTCTACACGGCGTTGCGCAGGGTCGGGTACGTCCCACTCTCCTTGTTCGGGCTCTTGGGCGCTATTGGAGCTCTGGTAGGGGCCTGGGTTTCCGGCCCCATTGCAGCCGCCGGATTCGCGGCGACGACCGCTGTGGCGATTCTGCTCTGGTATTCACTCCTCGTGAGGCGTAATCCGCTCGACAACGCCGCTCTGACCATGCTGGGAGTGCTGTGGATCCCGGTCATGTTCTCGTTTGCCGCTCCGATTGCCCATCACCCGAACCATCGACCGTTGATCCTCGCCGTGGTGATTGCCACCGGTGTGCTCGACATGGGGTCTTTCTTCATCGGCAAGAGGTGGGGTCGTCACAAGCTGGCACCCGAGCTGTCGCCGAACAAGACCATCGAGGGCCTGGTCGGCGGGATCGTCACGGGTGGCGTGGCGACAGTTCTGCTGACCTTCATCCCGTGGTTCGAACCCCTCGACTGGAAGGCCGGTTTCGGGCTGGCCGGCGTCGTCGCCGTGTTCGGCCCGCTGGGTGATCTGGCCGAGTCGCTCATCAAGCGGTCGGTGGGCATCAAGGACATGGGTTCGATACTGCCCGGCCACGGGGGAGTGCTCGATCGAGTGGACGCCTTCCTGTTCACGATCCCGGCTGCCTATTTCTTCTTCCGATTGGCCGGATTCCTGGCGTGAGTCGCCCCCTCGTCGTCCTTGGGGCCACCGGATCCATCGGTCGGCAGACACTCGACGTGGCTGCCCGTCTCGGAATCGAAGTGCTGGCGCTCGCAGCCAGGCGAGGGTCGGCCGAGCTCGTCGACCTGGCCGCCGACTGGCCGGATGCTCTGATTGTCGCTACCGCGCCGACGGGAGAAGAGCGCCGGGAAATGGCCTCGTCCTTGGGAAGCCGTGCGCAGTTCGGGACTGACGTCATGGAAGGACTGGCCGCCACGCCCGACTCCACCGTTGTGAACGGGATTGTGGGCGCGGCCGGGTTGCGAGCATCCATAGCCACTCTCGACGCCGGCAATCGCCTGGCGCTCGCCAACAAGGAGAGCCTGGTGGCGGGAGGTCCGGTGATGCTGGCCTCGCTCACGCGGGGCGGTGGCACGTTACTTCCGGTCGACTCCGAGCACTCCGCCCTGTTCCAGTGTCTCGTGGGAGAAAGCGGCTCGGCGGTTCGGCGACTCATACTGACGGCTTCCGGCGGCCCGTTTCGGGGTTGGTCTGCCGGTGATCTCGACGGGGTTTCACCGCAGCGAGCGCTCGATCATCCCACCTGGGCCATGGGCAAGCGGATAACGATCGACTCGGCCACTCTCTTCAACAAAGGACTGGAGGTAATAGAGGCTCACTATCTGTTCGACATTCCCTACGGCCAAATCGACGTCGTTGTGCACCCGCAGAGCATCGTGCATTCGATCGTGGAGTTCGTCGACGGGTCGCTGAAGGCCCACATCGGTGAGCCGGACATGCGCGTGCCGATACAGTATGCGCTGACCTACCCGGACCGAGCCGCTGGTGCGCTGGACGAGTTCGACTTTGCCGGGCGATCGCTGACGTTTGAGCCCCCGGACCGCAAGACCTTCAGAGCCCTCGACCTGGCCTACGAGGCCGGCCGCATCGGACGGTCCGCTCCTGCGGTGCTCAATGCGGCCGACGAAGTGGCGGTCCATGCCTTTCTCGATGGGCGGCTCGGGTTCATGGGCATTCCGGAGGTCGTGGAACGCACGCTCAGTCGTGTGCCGGTGGTGGACCTGACGGATGTGGACGACGTGATTGAGGTTGACCGTGAAGCGCGGGCGGTAGCCCACAGCCTGCTGGGTGGTGCGTGCTAATGGAGCGCGGGTTTTCTCGGCAATACTGTGGCGCGCCACGCGCAACAGCATTGCGGAGAAACAGGTTGTGCCGCAGCTCAGGTACCGTGGAGCTCGCATGACCGGTGCCCTATCGATGCTGGCCGCGTTTGTGGTCTTCATTCTTGCCCATGAGGCGGGTCACTTCTTCGCGGCCAAAGCCCTCGGGATCAAGGTCAGCGAGTTCTTCGTGGGTTTTGGACCGCGCATCTGGTCGATCCAGAGGGGCGAGACCGAGTACGGCCTGAAGGCCATTCCGGCGGGCGGCTACGTTCGCATCGTCGGTATGAGCGTTCTCGAGGAGGTCGACCCTGAAGACATCGGTCGCACCTACCGGGAGAAGCCCTTCTGGCAGAAGAGCGTCGTGGTGCTGTCGGGCATCGCCGCCAACTTCGCCATCGCCTATCTGATCTTCGCCGGTTTGTTTGCCGTCAACGGAATGGTCGAGATCCAACCCATCGTCGATGAGGTGAGGGCCGAGATGGATGGAACCGATCAGATCGCGCCGGCAGCTCTTATCGGATTGAAGTCGGGCGATGAGTTCCTGTCGGTTGCGGGTGAGGCCACCGAAACGTGGCCGGAAGTCCAGTCCGCCATCGCCGCTCACCCGGGCGAAGAGGTCGAGATCGTCATCAGTCGGGGCGGCCAACGGCGAACCTTGACGGCGACGCTCGCATCGGTGGATACGGGCGGTTCCGAACCATCCGGATATCTCGGTGTTGCTCCCGTCATCGAACGAGTCGACGTCGGATTCTTCTCGGCGGCCGGCATCGCCGGCCGGGAAGTCGTCGAGATCACCGGGGAGGCATACAAGACCCTCTGGAACGTATTCAAACCGTCGTCGCTGGCTCAACTCGTCAAAGGAATCTTCGGTGCGCCCGTACCCGACGAGATCCGTCCGGTGAGCCTGATCGGTATCGCCCAGGTGGGTTCGCAGTCCGACGTCATCGGTGTCGGTACGTTGATCGCCTTCCTGGGTGTCTTCAACATCATCCTCGGGGCGTTCAACGTTCTTCCACTGCTTCCGCTCGACGGAGGGCACTTCGCAGTCGCCCTGTACGAGAAGATCACGAAAAAGCGGGCCGATATTCAGAAGCTGGTGCCGATTGCCGCCACCGTGATCCTTCTGATGGTGTTCATCGGATTCGTGAGCATCCTGCTCGACATCGTTCAGCCGATCCAGTTCTGATGGTCGACCGCCGTAACACCCGCCGCATTCATGTCGGATCGGTCCCGGTCGGTGGCGGTGCAGAGGTCACTGTTCAATCGATGACTACGACCAAGACCGCCGATGTCGACGGAACCCTCGCACAGGTGTATGCGCTTACGGGTGCCGGAGCCGACATCGTCCGCATAACCTGCAACGACGTAGCCGCCGCGCAGGGACTCGCCGAGATTGTTCCCCGGTCACCAGTGCCGATCGTGGCCGACATCCACTTCCAGTACAAGCTTGCACTCGCCGCTCTCGAAGCCGGTGTGCACGCTCTGCGACTGAATCCCGGGAACATACGCAACGAAGCCCACATCAAAGAGGTCGCGCGCGCGGCAGGGGAGCGTGGTGTCCCGATTCGAATCGGCGTCAACGGCGGTTCGCTGGACAAGGACCTCCTCGCCAAGTACGGATCGGCCGTGCCGGAGGCGCTGGTCGAGTCCGCCCAGACCGAGATCCGGTACCTGGAGGACGTCGGTTTTCACGACATCAAGATTTCTGTCAAACACTCTCACGTGCCGACGATGGTCGAGTCGTACCGCCTCCTCAGTGAAAGGGTCGAATACCCGCTCCATCTCGGTGTCACGGAGGCCGGGCCTCCACCGGGCGGTCTGATCAAGTCGGTCGCCGGCATCGCGACACTTCTACTCGAAGGCATCGGCGACACCATCCGGTTCTCGCTCACAGCCGACCCGGTCGAAGAGGCCAAGGCCGGCCGGCAGTTACTCGAATACCTCGGGCTGCGCGAGAGGGCCGGCCTGGACCTCATCGCCTGCCCGTCCTGCGGCCGGGCGGAGGTCGACGTGATCGAGGTAGCCGGTGAGGCGCAGAGGCGCCTCGAAGAAGCCAACCTGCCGATCCAGGTGGCCGTGATGGGGTGCGTGGTGAACGGCCCCGGGGAGGCAAGAGAGGCCGACATCGGAATCGCGGCCGGTCGCGGGAAAGGCCACCTCTTCATCAAGGGCCAGGTGGTGCGGGTAGTTCCCGAGGCAGAAATGGTGGATGCGCTGCTCGACGAGGCTCAGAAATTGCTGGATGAGGGCGTGGAAGCGCGCCTGGCGGCCGCCGACGGAATCGCCGGGCAACTCGCCGCGGAGGCTGCGGAGGAGCTGCTCCAGATGCAGGGTGATGCGAACAACGCACAAAGCCGCCGGGCCCGAGTCGCGGAGATCGCCAAGTCTGATTAGCCGGTTGGCAGGATCCGGTCTCTGCAAATACGAAGACCCACCGCGAAACACGAAAGCGCCGGCCCCTCTTGTTCATTACTCTGCTGCCGAGCTGACTAACCTCCCCGTTTCCCCTACTCGAGAGATCCATGCGCTGGTCGCAAGCCTTCATTCCCACCCTCCGTGATGATCCCGCCGACGCCGAAGCCATCAGCCACCGGCTACTGGTGCGAGGCGGTTACGTCCGCCAGTTGATGGCCGGCGCCTATTCGCAGCTGCCGCTGATGATTCGCGTCCGTTCCAAGGTGGCGACGGTTATCCGCGAAGAGATGGACCGCATCGGTGGTCAAGAGTTCCTGTTGCCCGCCCTTCACCCGGCCGAGGTCTGGCAGAAGAGCGGGCGCTGGGAGATCATGGGCGACGAGATGTTCCGCCTGCGCGACCGAAAGGATGTCGACCTGGCGCTCGGGATGACCCATGAGGAGATCTTCGGGACGCTGTCGCTCGAACTTCGCAGCTATCGGGATCTGCCGCAGTTCTGGTATCAGATTCAGACAAAGTTTCGGGATGAACCCCGCCCCAAGGGAGGCGTCCTTCGCACCCGTGAGTTCACGATGAAGGACTCATACTCGTTCGACATCGATCCTGCTGGTCTGGACGCGTCTTTCCAGCGCCATTACGAGGCATACGAACGGATCTTTGCGAGGTTGGGCCTCGACGCGGTTCCGGTAGAGGCGTCATCCGGGGCCATGGGCGGGAGCGATTCGATCGAGTTCATGGTCCGCAGCGACTCAGGTGAGGACGACGTGGTCTTCTGTCGTTCGTGTGGCTACGCGGCCAACATGGAGAGGGCCACCTCCCGGGTCGACGACGTCGATGACGGTCTGGAGCATCGCGAAATCGAGAAGTTCGCAACGCCCGGCGTCCGGACGATTGACGATCTGGCTGCGTTCGAAGGCGGAGCACCGGGAGATCATCAGATCAAGACGCTCGTCTACATCCTCGAGGGAGAGCCGAGTCTGGTCTTGTTGCGCGGTGACCATCCTCTCGTTGAGCAGAAACTCCAGGATGGAACCGGTGCAGTCGAGTTTCGGCCGGCCCACCCCGAGGAGATACGAGCAGCCCTCGGCGCCGATCCGGGCAGCCTCGGGGCGGTGGGTGTCGAGCACCTTCCGATCATCGCCGACCGGGCTCTGGCCGGTAGGTACAACATGGTCACCGGTGCCAACGATGATGACTTTCATTTCCGTGGCGTGAGCGTTGAACGGGATATCGAGGTTTCACAGTGGATGGATCTTCGAGAGATCTCCGACGGGGAGGCCTGTTTCACCTGCGGTTCGTCGCTCGAGGTCTTCAAGGCGATCGAGGTCGGGCACATCTTCAAACTGGGAACCAAGTATGCCGACGCCTTCGGTATCAGCGTCCTGGATGAGGCCGGCGAGGCTCAGACCGTGATCATGGGTTCCTACGGCATCGGCCTCGAGCGGAACATCGCCGCGGTGGTGGAGACTCATCACGACGAGAAGGGGATCGTGTGGCCTGTGGCTATCGCTCCCTACGCCGTTGCGATAACCGTGCTTCGTACCGACGTCCCCGGATCGCTGGAGGCCGGTGAGCGGCTCTACGATCAATGCTGGGCTGCGGGCCTGGAAACGATTCTCGACGATCGAGACGACCGTCCGGGTGTGAAGTTCGCCGACGCCGAGTTGGTCGGTGTTCCCTTTCGGGTCACCGTTGGTCCGCGCGGGCTCGAGAAAGGCATTGTCGAAGTCCAGGATCGGGCGAGCGGAACCACCGAAGAGGTCGCTCTCGAGGACGCCGTGGCTCATCTGAGCGCGCTGATCCGGGGGTAGAGCCGGATCATCTTTGACGGCCGGCGGCGGGGCGCCGGGCGCTTTCACCCGTGGGGTTATACTTGTGGGGACAAATGAGGACGCTACGCGGAAGTGGGCGGCCGTGCCCGCTTTCTTTGTGTGGAGAAAAACAGGTTGAGCGACGTACCTTCGAGCTTGGAAGAGCTCATTGGCGACTATCTAGGAGCAGAACGCCTGGAACTCGATGATCTGGAGATGCTGGGTCAGGGTAGAGGCAGGATTCTGCGCGTCGTCATAGATGGACCGGAAGTCGGTGTGGACCATCTCGCCGAGTTGTCCAGGGGCATTTCGAGGTTGCTCGATCACGAATCCGATCTTGACGGTTCGTACACACTCGAAGTGACGTCGCCGGGTCTCGAGCGAAAGCTGCGCCGCCCCGCTCACTATCGCAAGTCGGTGGGCAAGGAGATCACGGTGAAGACGCGAACAGAAGTCGAAGGGCTGCGCCGCCATGAGGGCGTCCTCGTTGCGTCTGATGATGATGGCATTGTGTTGGAGGTCGACGGCGAGAGTCGGCGGATCGAGTTCGACCAGGTTGGGTCGGCACGGACGGTGTTCCGCTGGGAGCGGGCACCGAAGCCCGGCAAGAAGCCCGCTAGGAGCTGATGAAATGAAAATCGACGCACAGGTGATGGAAGCACTCGAACTACTCGAGCGCGAGCGCGGCGTGCCGGTCGACACTATTCTCGACGCCCTGGCCAATGCTCTCGTTTCGGCCTACAAGCGAAGTCCGGGAGCCGCCGAGGAGGCGCGCGTCGTCATCGATTCGGGGAGTGGCGACATCGTGGTCTACGCCCAGGATTTGGATGAGGACGGCAACGTCACGAAGGAGTGGGAGGACACTCCGGAAGACTTCGGGCGTATTGCCGCCCAGACGGCCAAGCAGGTCATCGCTCAGCGGCTTCGCGAGGCCAAGCGTGATCAGGTCTTCGATGTCTATGAAGGTCGCGAAGGTGATCTGGTGACCGGGATAATCCAGCAGGTCGATTACCGGTACTCGATTCTCGACCTCGGTGATGCCGAAGCGCTCCTGCCCGGGTCGGAACGGATTCCATATGAACGGCTCGAGCGCGGTAATCGCGTCAAGGCTTTCGTGCTCGAGGTTCGTAACGAGGCAAAAGGCCCCCAGATCGTCGTGAGCCGGAGCCATCCCGACTTCGTTCGCCGCCTGCTCGAACTCGAGGTACCGGAGTTGATCGATGGAACGATCGAGATCAAGGCGATCGCTCGCGAGCCGGGCAATCGAACGAAGATCGCGGTTTCCTCGAATGATCCGAATGTCGATCCGAAGGGTGCCTGTGTCGGGGCGCGCGGGTCGCGTGTGCGGCAGGTAGTCAACGAACTGCGCGGCGAAAAGGTCGACGTGGTCGAGTGGCGAGAGGACAAGGCTCAGTTCATTGCGGAGGCTCTCGGACCTGCCAAGGTTCAGGAGGTACGGATCGATGAGGCCAACGAGACGGCGGTGGTGATAGTCAGCGACCACCAGCTGTCGCTGGCGATCGGCAAAGAAGGGCAGAATGCGCGCCTTGCGGCCCGCTTGTCCGGTTACCGGGTCGACATCCGGTCGGACCTGGAAGACAGCAACGCGGCAGCTGCAAACCTCGCAGGGTCCTCTGCCCTGGATGATCCTGAGTCTGAATCGATTGTGGTGGAAGATCCCGCCGAGGTGACTCCGGACCGGACAGGACTGGAGACCACTGCGGTCGACGTCTCCCCGACCGACGTGGGTGAGGAGGAGGCCGACGCGTCCGAGGCGCATCCGGACGTCACGGAACCCGAAGTCGACGGCGTCGACGACGACGCGGCTGAGGATGCGGCAGATGAGCAGTTTGGCGAGACCGCCGAAGACGGCGACACTCCTACCGAAGACGAATAGCGCGGAGAGATAGTGGCGAAGATTCGAATATATGAGTTGGCCCGTGAGTTGGGGCTGGAATCGAAGGATGTGCTCCAGCGCGTCCTGGACCTGGGAATTGAAGCCAAGACTGCATCCTCCGGAGTAGAGCCCGAGGCAGCCGAAAGAGTCAGACAGTCCTATTCGGCCGCTGAACAAGTTCAACCGGCTCCGAAGCAGAAGGTGGAGGCCGAGCCCGAAGTCGAATCCGCTCCCGAGCCGGAAGCCACTCTCGAACCTGAGGCCGAGCTCGAGGCCGAACCGGCACTTTCAGCAGAACCGGAGCCAGAATCGGCTCCTGCTCCCACGGTCTCGGTGACCTCGGGGATCACCCCCGAAGGCCTGGCTGAGCTGATCGGACAGCCGGCCACGGAGATCGTCAGGGCCCTCATCCAGATGGGCGAGATGGTCGGCTCCTCCACTCCTGTTCCCGAAGATGCCCTGGAGCTCCTTGGTGATCACTTCAACGTCACGATCGAGGTCGTCGCCGCCGATCCTGCGACCCGGACCGGATCACGCGTTCGACCGAAGAAGGTGTACGACGATGATCCGAGCGTCCTGGTCGGGCGCCCGCCGGTCGTCACCGTGATGGGCCACGTCGACCACGGCAAGACGACATTGCTCGACTATATCCGCCACACGAATGTCGTCGGCGGCGAGCACGGTGGAATAACCCAGCACATCGGTGCCTATCAGGTTGATGTGAACGGCAACAAGATCACCTTCCTCGACACTCCGGGCCACGAGGCCTTCACCGCGTTGCGGGCCCGCGGTGCAGAGGTGACCGACATCGTTGTGTTGATCGTGTCCGCCGACGACGGCGTGATGCCGCAGACCGTCGAGGCCATCAGTCACGCCAAGGCAGCCGGGGTTCCGATCATCGTGGCAATCAACAAGATGGATCTGCCCGGCGCCGACCCGCAGAATATCCGTGCCCAGCTGACCGAGTACGAGCTGATAGCCGAGGAACTCGGTGGAGATGTCATCACAGTCGAACTCTCCGCGAAGAGCGGCGAGGGAGTCGACCATCTACTCGAGATGATCGACCTGGTGGCGCAGCTCGAGGAATTCAAAGGTAACCCGAAACCCCGCGCGGAGGGTGTGGTGGTCGAGAGCCAGCTCGATGTCGGGCGCGGGCCGGTGGCGACGGTGATCGTTCAACGTGGCACCCTCAAACAGGGCGATGCGCTCGTCGCCGGACCGGTGTCGGGGCGCGTTCGGTCGATGCTCGACGAGACGGGCGACAAGGTTCAATCAGCGGGACCCAGCACACCCGTGTTGGTTATGGGCTGGTCCGAGGTCCCCACTGCCGGCGACGCGTTTCAGGTTCTCAAGAACGAACGCGAGGCACGGAATCAGGCGGCCAAAGCTATGGAGCAGCTCAGATCGGACGAGCAGGTCATTCCGACCGCTCGCGAGCGTCTCGCCCAACTGCTCGAGCAACTCCGGACCCAGGATGAGGCGGACCTCCGCTTGATCATCAGGGCAGATGCACATGGTTCGCTCGAGGCCATTCGCGAATCCGTCGCCAAGATCGGCCGCCAGGGCGGCAAGATCACGCTGGTCCAGGGGGCAGTGGGCGGTATCTCTGAGAACGACGTCAGCCTTGCAGAAGTAACCGAGTCGGTGATCGTGGGTTTCAACGTCCGTCCGGATGCCAAAGCCCGCAGGTCGGCCGAGGAAAAGGGCATTGAGATCCGCACATATCGGGTGATCTACGAGATGCTCGACGAGATCGAGCAGATGCTGGTCGGGAAACTCGCTCCGGACGAGGTGGAGGCCGTCATCGGGTCCGCCGAGGTACGAGCAATCTTCAGGACACCGAGAGCGGGCAACATCGCCGGATGTTATGTCACCGAAGGCGAGATTCTGCGCGGGTCCCGGGCCAGAGTGCTCAGGGGCGGTGTGGTCATCCACGACGGCCGGATCGGTTCCTTGCGTCGGTTCAAAGAAGACGTTCGCCAGGTATCGGCGGCCTACGAATGCGGGATAGGTTTCGAGACCTTCAACGACATCAAGGAAGAAGACGTCATCGAGGTCTACGAAGTCCGCGAAGTCGCCCGCACCTGAGCGCTATGCATGCCGCAGCACTGCGGATCGAAATCCGTATTCCGGAAGCCAGGTCGCTCAAGGCCAAGCGGCGGGTTCTTCAGTCGTTCATCGCCGACCTCCGAAACCGAATGTCCCTTTCTGTCGCCGAGGTAGGCGACCACGACGCTTGGCAACGGTCTACCGTAGGAGTTGCAATCGTCGCCGCCACCGGCGGGGAGCTTGAGCAGCGCATCGCGACGGTGCATCGAATGCTCAGTGAACGAGTCGATCTGGAGGTTGTCCGGGTCGGCGTGAGTCATCTGGAGGATCCGGAATGAGTCGCGGAGATCGAATGCGGCGGGTCGACTCGATGCTCAAGCAAGCCATCGCCGAGCACGTTGCTGACCTCAAAGACCCGCGTCTCGGCTTCGTCACGATTACCGGGGTTGAGACTTCCCCCGACCTCAGAAGCGCCCGCGTGTTCTTCTCGGTGCTCGGCAAACCCGAAGAGACCAGTTCATCGCTCGAGGCCCTGACGGCTGCGGCTTCGAAGATCAGGACCGAGGTGGGACAGGAGATACGCCTGAAATACACCCCCAGCCTCGCCTTCGTCGTCGATGAGGCGATCGAGCGGGGGGCACACATTGCTTCGATTCTGCACGAGATCGAACAGGAGGAGGCCGCCGCGGCGGGGGAACTCGAACGTGATTGACGGGTTCATGCTCGTCGACAAGGAAGGCGGATGGACTTCTCATGACGTCGTGGCAAAGGTGCGCCGGCTGCTCGACCAGAAGAAGGTCGGCCACGCCGGAACGCTCGACCCGATGGCGACCGGCCTCCTGGTGCTCGGATTGGGCCGGGCGACGCGGGCGATCCGTTACGTGCAAGATGCTGGCAAGACCTACCTCGCCACGGCGCAGTTTGGCGTGGCAACAGACACCCTCGACGCCGATGGCGCCGTTCTGAGTCGCTCGCCGATGGAGTTCGACGAAGACGAGTTGCGATCCGTGCTTCCACGGTTCATCGGTGAAATCATGCAGGTGCCGCCAATGGTGTCGGCTCTGAAGATCGACGGCCGCCGATTGTACGACCTGGCTCGCGAGGGCAAAGAGGTGGAACGGCAGGCGCGGCCGGTGCACGTTCGATCGATTGAGATTCTCGATTTTGCGCCCGGTCTCTACCCGGAGGTGACGTTCAGGGTCGATTGCGGCAGCGGAACCTATATCCGTACGCTCGCCGACGACATGGGCAGAGCTCTGGGCGGGCACGCCCACCTGACCGCTCTGCGGCGGACGCGTATCGGGCGACTCACGGTCGAGCAGGCACACACGATCGAGCAACTCGAGAGCCTGGCCGACGCCGGGTCGGCCGCCGTTTCGATGCGGGACGTGCTGCTCGAAGAGCTCCCGCACATTTCGGTCGACGGTGGCGTCGCAGTCGGGGTGCGGAACGGGCGCCCTCTTTCTCCGGACCTCGTTTCGCAGGGATTCCCGGACGGCCCGTTTTGCGTGATCGATCGGGAGGGCCGGATGCTGGCCGTCTATTCGCATGCCGGCGGCAAGGCTCGATCCGAGGTGGTCTTTCCATGAGAGTTCTCCGAGGAGACCCGAAAACATGGCCGGAACCGCGCCAATCCGGGTTTGCGGTGACCATCGGCAACTTCGACGGCGTCCACCTGGGTCATCAGACGGTGTTGTCGGATCTGGCGGAGCGGGCAGTGGCATTGGGCGGCATTCCTCGAGCCGTTCTCACCTTCGACCCTCATCCGGTGGCGGTAATGGCACCGGATCGTGCGCCGCGTCTGCTCACGTCCATCGACCAGCGGATCGAGATTCTCGACTATCTGGGTGTCGATACCGTCGGAGTGCTTCCCTTCGAGCAGGTGAGAACCATGACGCCCGAGCAGTTCGTCGGTGATGTACTGGCTCGCGGGTTGGCAGCACGCGTGGTGGCGGTGGGATCGAACTTCAGATTCGGGCACGAACGGGCGGGCGACATCGATGCCTTGCGAGCAGGGGGAGCCGCCTTTGGTTATGAGGTCGATGTCGTGCCGCTGCTGGAGGGTGACGGACCGCTCTCATCTTCCGGCATCCGGGCAATGGTCGCAGCCGGCGCAGTCGAGAACGCTCGGCAGGCTCTGGGACGGGCCTTTGAGTTGCGCGGCGCGGTCGTCGGCGGCGAGCGGCGGGGGCGGGCAATCGGATTCCCCACCGCCAACGTGGTTCCTCCGTCCGGCATGGCGATTCCTGCGCGCGGGGTGTACGCGGCCAGGGTGCGGGTGGGCGCACACCTGCACCCGGCGGTCGTCAACGTCGGAGTGCGCCCCACCTTCGACGGTGAAAACGAACTCGTTGAGGCCCATCTGCTCGACTTCGAGGATGAACTGTACGGACGGATAATCGGCGTCCTCTTCGAACGGCGACTGCGCGACGAGATGAAGTTCTCTGGAGTTGCCGAGTTGGTGGAGCAGATCGAGCACGACGTCACGGATGCTCGCAGAGCCTTGGCGTAACGGCAGGCGGTCGATGCGGCTGCGCTCGAGAGGCCGAGGAAGGTGCTCTCCGGTGCGGGAAGCTCGGCGACCGGGGGTGGCGGCCTCGTTTCTGGACCCGCCCCGGCCGGTCGAGGTATGGGTGACCGCGGACTCGCCGCGAGCTCTCAATTGCCCCTCAGGGGCTCGGAGGTGTTACACTCCCATCCGTTCCCTTCCACCTCTGCAGCGAAGCGTGAAATGAAGACGACCAAAGAAATAATCTCGGAGTACGGTCAGCACGACAGCGACACCGGCTCACCGGAGGTCCAGGTGGCCCTCCTGAGCGACCGCATCAACCATCTGACCGATCATCTCCGCACTCACAAACACGATCACCACAGCCGGCGTGGCCTGCTGATGATGGTCGGCAAGCGCCGCCGCTTGCTGAACTACCTCAAGCGTGAAGATGTCGAGAGATATCGACAGCTGATCGCACGTCTCGGCTTGCGCCGATAGTTCTCGAGGAAGCGGCTTCGGCCGCTTCCTCGCCGTTTGACCCCACTCGGGTCCGACATCCCAGTACCGGCAATTCGCCGGGATCATCTCGAAACACAACGGGGGCAGTGTCCAGTTGTCAGTGGCGACCGCTTCAGGAATGGAGCGACCGCCACTGGCCATTGGCACGCCTCCCAGACAAGAGGAGATAGCGTGCCCGAATACACGGTACGCGGAGTGATCGGTGACAAAGAGGTCACCATCACGACCGGCAAACTTGCCGGGCAGGCCGATGGTGCAGTCACCATCCGCCTCGGCGACACAGTGGTGCTCGTCACTGCAACAGCCAACAAGACGATGCGTGAAGGCATCGACTTCTTCCCCCTCACGGTGGACGTCGAAGAGCGCATGTACGCGGCCGGGAAGATTCCCGGTTCGTTCTTCCGGCGCGAAGGTCGTGCAACGGAGAAAGCGATTCTGACCTGTCGTTTGATCGACCGGCCGCTGCGGCCGTCTTTCAAGGAGGGCTATCGCTGTGAGACCCAGGTCGTTGCGACGATCTTGTCGGTCGACAACGTCAACGCCTACGACATCATCTCGCTCAACGGCGCTTCGGCGGCCTTGAGTGTCTCGTCGATTCCGTTCGAGGGACCGGTCGGCGCGGTTCGCATGTCGCTCAAAGACGGTGAGTGGACCGTTTTGCCTACCTATGAAGAACTAGAAGGCTCCGTCTTCGAGTTGACCGTCGCGGGTGGACGAAATGCAAACGGTGAGATCGACATCATCATGGTCGAGGCCGGTGCCACCGAAGACGGGGTTCGTCTCATCAAAGATGGTCAACCGCCGAGCGACGAGGCCACCGTGGCCCGTGGCATGGAGGCCTCCAAGGCCTACATCGCTCAGCTGATCGACCTTCAGAAGGAACTCGCCGATCAGGTCGAGATCGCCGAATACGACTGGCCCCTGGCCGTCGACTACACCGATGAGCTTGCAGCCCGGGTCGAAGCCGTTGCCAGGCCCAAGTATGCGCCGGTCGTGTTGATCGCCGGCAAACAGGAGCGGAACGCCGCACAGGACGAAGCCACTGAAGCGATTCTGGCGGAGCTCGCCATCGAAGACGAGGACGAGCTCGCCATGGCCAAGAAGGCCGCGCGCAGCGTCATCAAGAAGATGATGCGTGAGCGAGTCGTCAACGACGGTATCCGGCTCGACGGCCGCGGGCTGCGCGACATACGCCAGCTGACGGTCGATGTCGGCGTCGTGCCCCGCACCCACGGTTCGGGACTTTTCCAGCGCGGCGAAACCCAGGTGCTCAATCTGGCAACCCTCGGCATGCTGAAGATGGAGCAGATGCTGGACACCCTCTCGATCGAGGAATCCAAGCGCTACATGCACCACTACAACTTCCCGCCGTTCTCAACGGGTGAGGCCGGCTTCATGCGCGGTCCCAAGCGTCGCGAGATCGGTCACGGGGCCCTGGCGGAGAAGGCCGTTCTCCCGGTCATCCCGACCGCCGATGAGTTCCCGTATGCATTGCGCCTCGTTTCCGAGGTGCTGGCGTCGAACGGTTCTAGTTCTATGGCCTCTGTGTGCTCATCGAGTCTCTCGCTGATGGATGCCGGCGTACCGATCATCGCCCCCGTGGCGGGAATCGCTATGGGCCTGATCGCACACGAGCAAGGCTTTGCCACTCTGACCGATATCCTCGGCGCCGAAGACGCCCTGGGGGACATGGACTTCAAGGTGGCAGGCACAGCCGACATCATCACCGCCCTGCAGCTCGACACGAAGATTTCGGGTCTGCCTTCCGAGGTGCTCGCAGGCGCGCTGGACCAGGCGAAGGAAGCAAGGCTGGCGATTCTGCAGGCGATGGCCGACGTGATCGATGGGCCCCGCAGCGAGCTGAACCCCTGGGCACCGCGCATCGAAGCGGTGCAGATACCCAAGGACAAGATCGGCGAGATCATCGGGCCAAAGGGCAAGAACATCCGGGAACTCGAAGAGGTGACCGGAGCCACGATCGAGATCGAGGAAGACGGCGCTTTCGGCATCGTCCGCATCGGCACGAACGACAGTGACAGCCTGGCACTCGCCAAGGAGAAGGTGATGCAGATCGCCTTCCCGCCGGAACCCGAGGTCGGAGAGACCTACGACGGCGAGGTGGTGAACATCACCAGCTTCGGTGCGTTTGTCAACATCCTCCCTGGTCGTGACGGTCTCATTCATATCTCGAAGCTCGATACGGAGCGTCGGGTCGAGCGAGTCGAGGATTACGTCGCCCTGGGCGACAAGATCAAGGTGAATGTGCGCGAGATCGACCGGGCCGGCAAGGTCAACCTCGATCTGGCCGTGCCACTCGAGCCGAAGGAGGGCGCCGGTGAGCGTCCGGCAGGCGGCGACCGCGATCGCAGTCGCCGTGACAGTGGCGACCGTGACCGTGGTCGCCGTGAGGGCGGCGATGGTCGGGATCGTGACCGTGGTGGCCGTGAGGGCGGCGGTGGTCGGGATCGTGACCGTGGTGGCCGTGAGGGCGGCGGTGGTCGGGATCGTGACCGTGGTGGCCGTGAGGGCGGCGGTGGTCGGGACCGTGACGGCGGGAGCCGCGACGCAGCTCGCCGCCGTGATGGTGGCAACGACCGTGACCGCGGGAACGACCGCGGTGGTGACAAGCCCGGTCGTCGCGTGGTCTCGTTCGAAGACCAGTTTGAGTCCGGCCTCGACGACTGATCGTAACCAGCGTCTCGATGAAAGGTTCGGCCTCAGGCGGGATCTGAATAGGTAGGGTTCTCCGTGTGGGAAAACCCGGTCACTCGAGAGGGCCGCACCGTTCTGGTGCGGCCCTCGATTGATTGTTTGTGCTGCCCCGACAACCCGGGTCCTGGACGACATGAGACGGCTCTACGAACATCAGGACGGGTACCCGGCACGGGCCGATGGTCGAGGCGGTGACGAACATTACATCGCCCCGATGGACGATCCTCCTCGAGTCTGTGAGGCGAGCCGCGCTGGAGAGTGGTTTCTCGGCGTGACCCGTTTCGACACTCCGGTTGGTTCCGGGACTCCCGGTGGTCCACTGTGGCCGGTTGAGTCAGCGGTGGCTGCCATACTTCCGGCATGGCGCGCGAGATATACACCCACTCGCATGATCAGGTCGTCTTGGATGCGCACGGCAGTCGAACGGCGGAGGAAGCTGCCGCTTTCGTCAAGCATCTCTTACGGCCCGAAATGCGCATCCTCGACGCCGGTTGTGGGCCGGGGTCAATCACGTGTGGTCTGGGTCGTTGGGTGCCGGACGGCGAGGTGGTGGGTGTCGATTCGTCGGCGACCGTACTCGAGCACGCTCGATCCCGTGCCGCCGCCGATGATTTGCCCAATGTGACGTTCGAGCAGGCAGATGTCTACGGGCTCAGTCATGGAGCCGGGTCGTTCGATGTCGTATTTGCGCATCAGTTGCTCCAGCACATGGGGAATCCGGTCTTGGTTTTGCAGGAGTTTCGGAGGGTTTTGCGGCCGGGAGGGGTCGTCGCCGTGCGTGATGCCGACTACGGGACGATGACGTTCTTCCCCCACGATCCGGACATCGATCGATTCTTCGAGATCTACGCACTTGTGGCGAGGGCCAACGGAGGGGAGCCGGACGCGGGCCGGCGCCTCCTGGCCTGGGTTCAGAGGGCAGGATTCACGAATCCGACCTACACCACGTCGAGCTGGAGCTACTCGACTCCCGAGGAACGCAAGCGGTGGGCAAACCTCTGGACCGAAAGGACGAGTGTTTCCAAGTATGTGGATCGAGTTGAGGAACTCGGCGTCGCAAGCGAGCCGGAAGTGCGGAGCCTCGGAGCGGCCCTGCAGGTTTGGGCGGCCGAACCGGACGCCACGTTCTCCGTCCTCCATGGTGAAGTGGTGGCGCGAACAAACTGATCTCTGAAGGAGTTGTCATGTCCGATCTATCCACAAGATTCGAAGCTGCTGCCGAATCCGTTCAACTGCTGGCGGAGAAGCCCGACAATGCTGATCTGCTCAAGTTGTATGCATTCTTCAAGCAGGGGAGCAGCGGTGATGTGACGGGGAAACGGCCCGGCATGATGGACTTCGTCGCACGCGCCAAGTACGACGCATGGGCGAGTATTGCCGGAATGACCAAGGATGACGCGATGCAGGCCTACATCGACTTGGTGGCCTCGCTGGAAGCGCGGCGGGTCGACTGACGGCGAACCCGCCGCGTCCCACGCTCCTGCGTGCACGCCTGGTGTCGGTGGCATTCCCGCCACGATTGCCCATTGCCGATGGTCATCCGGATCCGGCCTCGCAAACTCCGGGCGCGACGCCGATGGGTCACCGCTAGCGTCTTGCGTGAAATGCCGGAGCTACCCGACATCGTCGTCTATATCGAGGCACTGGAAAAGCGCGTGGTCGGCGAGACTCTTCGCCGGGTGCGGGTGACGGCTCCGCAACTGATGCGGACCTACGATCCGCCGACATCGGCGCTGGAAGGGCAAGTCGTTTGCGGGTTGAGGCGAGTGGGCAAACGGATCGTTTTCGAGTTCGCAGACGAGCTATTCCTGATCATCCACCTCATGGTGTCCGGCCGGTTGGCCTGGGCAAAGCCCGGTAGCGCCGTTCCGAAGAAGGTCGGGCTCGCCGGACTCGACTTCGAAGACGGTACGCTGATTCTTCGGGAGGCCTCCACCAGGAAGCGGGCCGGCATGTGGATCGTGAGGGGAGAGGGGTCCCTGGCCGAGCACGACAGGGGTGGAATCGAACCGCTCGGCGCCGATCTTGGGGCCTTCGCGGAGAGGCTGACGCGTGAGAACCGAACGCTAAAGCGAGCTCTCACGGATCCACGGATCTTCTCCGGAATAGGCAACGCATATTCGGACGAGATCCTCCATGCCGCCCGGCTGTCGCCGGTCAAACTGACGAACCGGCTGACAGAGGCGGAGATCGAGCGTCTGTTCGTCGCCACACAACGCCTGCTCATCGAATGGACCGACCGCCTTCGTGAAGAGGTCGGGGACGGGTTTCCCGACAAAGGTGTCACGGCTTTCCGGCCGGACATGGCAGTGCACGGCAAGTATGGCCTGCCCTGCCCGGTATGCGGATCGAAGGTTCAGCGCATCGTCTACGCGTCGAACGAGACCAACTATTGCGCGGCCTGCCAGACCGGCGGCAAGTTGCTGGCCGACCGCTCGCTGTCCCGGCTACTCAAAGACGATTGGCCGAAGACGCTGGAGGAACTCGAAGAGCGAAACTGACCGGCCTCTCCATCCGTCACCCGGTCCGAAGACGCCTGCTGCTATCCGGCGGCGAGGATCGTCAGGCCGAGGCTCGTCAGCAAGACCATCAATATGAGCATGGCGTACTGACTGCGGACCGCAGTCTTGGCGGGGAAGTCGGCCAGTGCACGGTCGTGGGCGAGTATCACACCGGCAACGTGGCCGAGCACTATGGCCGCAACCTGCACATACCAGACCGATTCGGGGGACAGCCAGTAACTCACATCGCGACCCGCGGTTCCGAATAGATTCCATCCCAGGCCGAATGGGTCCGACATCGTTGAGATGAACAGTTGCCCCTCAAAGAGAACCAGTGTGAAGTAGTGAGCGAACGCGTAGGCAAGGGCGATGGGAACGAGAGTGTGAGCGAACGATGCCGCCGATGATCCCGCCCGCCGCTCGATTCCGCTCAATGCGGCGGCCGCCAGGGAGGCAAGCCAGTAGGCGCCTCCTATCAGTGCGACGATCGTGACCATCCCCAGAGTCTCCGCCCACATCGTCCCGGATGATTCACCAAGGAGATCGCGCCACCACGACGTCGAGGACAATCCGTCGTAACTCACCGTCCCGATCATCAAGACGACGAAGAGAGTCAGCCCCGGCCACGCAGGCAAGACCGGCAGAGCCCGTGTCCATCCCCGCCAGACCAGTCGCCCATCTGAGTTCCGACCGAAAGGAGCAATCGCGCTGATCAGCCGGTTGTACGTCGTGAACGGATCACCAATTTGGAGGCCCGTCCCGGGCCCGGCCCAGGCGGCCATCGCCAGTGCGTAGAAACTGAAGATCAGGGCTGCCACCGCCAGTGTGCGCGGACGACCCGAATCCGGCCAGACCAGCTCGAGCCAGGTGAATCCGAAGAACACCCCGGCCGCCGGATAGACGCCCCACCTGGTGAGCAGATCCCGCCGCTCCTCGGTGCCGGACAGGATCCATCCGTACAGCGATCTCCAGGGGTTCAGCGGTGTGTATATGTTGCCGACGAGGGCGGCCAGGAACGGAACTACCAGCCAGAAGACGATCCAGACCGTTGCCGGAGCCATGTTGCGAGTTCCGTTCTGGACGCCGAACAACCCGGCGCCGATGACCAGCAGGAGAGCAACTACGCCTATGACCGAGAGACTCTTTGCAGGCCACCCATCCACGCGGTACAACTCCGGTCCCGCCTCCGGACCGTTCTGGAGCCGGGGTTCCTTCCAGAGAAACGACAGGGCGACGAACGAGGCCACGAGCACGATACCCGCACCGACCAGGAAGTACCCGAGCGGAACGGGCAGATCTGCCCTCCCCCCTATTCCGTGAGCCGAAGCCGGAGCCGGAATCGCCACGCTCAGACCGACGAGGCCCACCAAGACCCCCGCCCGGGCCGCCCTGGTCATGGATCCACCCGCAACTCGGCGATCAGGGTCCCACCCTGCTCGAACTCGATCTCAAAGATGCCGGGTATCGAGGCTACGAACTCGATGACGGCAGGTTTGTCCGGCCCGACATCGGCGTGCAGGTCGTAGGTGTGCAGGTGCACCTCGTTCACCTGCTCCGAATAGAAGGTGAGACGTACTTCGTCGTCGAGTGCGGCTCTCAGGTCCGCAACTTCTCCGGCGACTACCACCACTTCGAGGAGTGTGACGTCTGGAGCAGTCGTCGTTGTCGTGGTCTCGGGGACCCCGGTGGATTCGGTCGTGGACGTTTCGGATGGGGGAGTGGGAGGCGGAGTCACTTGAGGAGTGGTCGTTGCCACCGTCGACGACCCGATCACCGGGGCCGTCGTCGGAGTCGTCGTGGACTCCGCGACGTCCTCCCCGCAGGCCGTCGAAAGCAGACCGAGGACAATTACGAAGAAAGCGAGGCGCATCATCAGCGGGAGCATACAGAGCGGCGGACGCCCCGGCTGCTTACCTGCCGGTCGGACCCGCCGGCGTCCGGGCACAGGCAGGTGCCATCTCCCGGCGAAGCCCTCGGGCCCTGCGCAGCGTCGGCGGTGGTTCCAACGGTCTCATCGGTCCGCCGCTCGTCTCCGGGCGGCCATGCAGGCGAACCGCGTCCGCCGTCTACCTCCGGCCGAACGGTGCCCACATTGAGAACACGAGACCAACGACAAGGCCGATGACCGGCAAACCGATCACGCTCAATGTGTCCAGCGGGCGAACCCCGTACTGCTGGAGAAGCACTGCGGCGAATAGGCCGAGAAAGAGCCCCGAGACAGAACCGAGAACCGGACGGCCGCTCATGCCTGAACCCTCCCCGCGGATAGGACACCGACGAGTGCCAGGACTGCCCCGGCAGCCGATCCGGCGCCGACGGGCGTGGTAAGCGGGTTGCCTTCGAGCAGGATCATCACGCTCCCCTCGCAGTCGCCGCCTTCACCGCGATGAAACCCGCCGACCTCGTAGAGGCCGACCAGACTGACCGGGATCTGATCCTTTGCGTCGTCGACCGCGTAGTCGCCCTTCGAATCCGTTTCCTCGTCGTCGTTGGGGCCCTCCCAGTCGGCGAAGACGATGCTGCTCGGGCCGATCACGACCCCCAGTTCGCCCTTGAAGTCCTTTATCACACTGCCGGTCGAGCCCGTCCACGACGCGATGAGGCCTTCCTCGTCCGGGATCACAATCGGGTTGGACGGAGAATCGTTTGCTTCTGTGTAGGTCGCACCGCCGATCGTCACGGTGCCGCTGCACCCACCCTCGACGGCCGCCTGTGCAGCGGTACCCATCAGGAGGAGCGCGCCGAACAGCATGAACAACGTCGCGACCTTCCACTTCGATATGCGTCTCATGCCGGAAACGCTACTCGCCTGAGGAACGATTTGGCGGGTTCTCGAGCGGCGGCGGGCAGGGCCGGCGCAGCAGGCGACCGTCACGTCACTCCTGTGGTTCGACGTCCGGCGCCGGACCCGATGGCCGGGAAACGGCCTTACGAAGGTTTCCTGCGCGTCTTCCCGGCCGCCCCGGCGTCGCGTACGAAGGTTTCGACGTCGACGGCTGCGATCGTCTCGCCGATCAGGTCGAGAGGAAGATCGTCCAGTTTGCGAAACCGGACGCACGACTTGCCAACGTCGTACCTCTTCCCGGTTGCCCGGTAGGCGGCCTCGAACTCCCCGGCCTTTCCGGGCAGCGCGTAGATGCTGGTCAGGTAGACGGCCATGTGGTTCTTCTGCGAAGCAAGTCCCGCGTACATGAGCGGTCGACCGTTGTATGTGTCCGGGAAGGTGGCAATCGGAACCTGGTAGGTGATCATTCCCCAGTTGATGGCTTCCTCATAGCCGTCCGGCAGGTTGGCGAGAATCGTGTCGCGCACCGTCTCGATTGCGGCGCGGCGCCCCTCGGGAAGGGCGGCCAGATAGTCATCGACGGTGGTGGCGTCTGAACGCATGCGATGAGTTTGGAGTAATAGCCGT
Organism: Acidimicrobiia bacterium; assembly: GCA_035471805.1. Taxonomy (NCBI): domain Bacteria; kingdom Bacillati; phylum Actinomycetota; class Acidimicrobiia; species Acidimicrobiia bacterium. Next base: position 32,496 of record DATIPS010000001.1, read on the forward strand.
GGGTTTTCAAGCGGTCCGGGTCTGAAGGTACCTGGTGGTTGGTGATTGCCCATGGTTGATGCCGGGCCGGCCACAGGCCGCAGCCCGACACGACGCAGCCATTCCAGAGGGTGATCCCACTTGGCAGATCGAACATATGTTCGATATGATGGAGAGTCCTTTCTGAGGACATGCGGGTGGATGAGACAGCGACGGTGCGGACGGCAATGCAGCCGGGAGGTACGGGCTGGGACCTCCGGGCAGAGCCCGGCCGGACCATAGGTTTGCTCGGGACTGCCGGTGGAGGATTGACGAGGCTGGGGCTTTCGCTGCTTGTTGATTTGTCACGAATTGCACCGGTAGCGGTTGTCGATGTGCGCGGGTGGATCTCACCGATCGCGGCGTTCGAAGTCGGTATAGATCCTGAGCATCTGGTATTCGTGAGGAGCAGGGAACGTCTCCAGTGGCCTCAGGTGGTAGCCGCATTACTTGAGGGTCTACAAGCGGTATTTGCAGAAGTGCCGGTGGGGATACCCGACGCTCATCTGCGGCGATTGGCCGCCTTGGCCAGATCGCGAGGGGGGGCACTTCTGCTGAGGCCCCTCGACGGTCGGCTTCCATCCGGTGTGTCGCACCTGTCCCTCCAATCAGAGGAGGTGAAGTGGAATGGTGCAGATGCTGGACATGGATGTCTGAGGCGCCGGCATCTCCAGATGCGTGCATGGGGGAAAGGGATGGGTGGCATCGAACGACTCATAGAGGTGGAGGAAGATGGCGAGAACCCTTTGCGTGTGGTGGCCGGAATGGTCGCTCCGGCGGCAGGACGCGCCACCGGATAGGCCCTGTTTTGTCGTTCAGCAGCAGACCGGCGGGTTTCGCGTTTTGGCTGCAAATCCAGAGGCACGTAGCTCCGGTGTAGCGCAGGGTATGTCTCGCAGGGAGGCAGAAGGTTTGTGTCCCGGTGCAGTGGTGCTCGAACGGGACACCGGATTCGAAACAACGGACTTTGAGAAGGTCGTCGTCGCCATCGAGGACCTCGTGCCGAAGGTCGAGGTGGTCGAACCCGGTCTTGTCTTCGTTCCCATTCAAGGCGCTCTTCGTTACTACGGGGGTGAACGTCCGCTCGTTGAAAGGATGTCTGATCGAATCGCCGAGTGGCCGGGGGGGAGGTTGGGTGTTGCCCAAGGCCCTTTCGCGGCCAGGCGAGCCGCAGCTCTCGCCACCGAAACGCCTTTGTTTGTCGAAGATGATGTTGCGTTCCTGGCCGGGCTCACAGTTGATGCACTTCCAGATGAGGACCTCGTTGCAACCTTCAGATGGTTGGGAATTGGGACGCTGGGAGAGTTGTCGCAGCTCCCAAGAGAAGCTTTGGCCTCGAGGTTCGGTGAGCCGGGGCTGGTTGTTCACCGGCTTGCCAGCGGGGAAGACAGGATGGTGGCTCCAAGAGAGGTACCCGAGGACCTTTCGGTAGAGCAGTTCTATGAGGAGCCGCTTCAGTCGCTCGACCAGGCAGGTTTTGCAGCCCGTGCCCTTGCCGGGCGATTGGTCGCGATACTCGATGAGTGCGGGGCAGCTCCTTATCGGGTTGAAGTTTCGGTTTGGGCGGCCGATGGTACGAAGAGGATCAGAGTATGGCGAAGTGCCGATCCCTTCACCGAGCATGGTCTCGCCGAGCGCGTCTGGTGGCAGTTGAGGGCCTGGATAGAAACTGCAGGTGTTTCGGGCGGAATCGTGAGGCTCCGCCTTCAACCGGCAGACCTCTCCGATGCCGGACGCCAGTTGTCGCTCGAGGAAGACACGGCTACCCGGCTCGAGGCCTTCAGGGCTCTCCATCGTGCGCAATCCCTGGTCGGCCCTGACGCGGTGCTCCAAGCACAGGCACAGGGTGGAAGGAGGCCTTCCGAGCAGGTGGCCTGGTTCCGCTGGGGTGAGGAACCATCCGTACCGCACCGCGATCCGAGGGCTCCCTGGCCGGGGCGGGTGCCGTCACCAACCCCGGTGCTTGTCCCGCCCGAGCCGCAGTCGATTGAAGTCGAATGGGATGGCGGCATTCCCGTCCGGATTCGTTTGCGAAGCAGATGGGAAACGGTGATCACTTGGGCAGGGCCATGGTCTCTGACCGGTCGCTGGTGGGAAGGTGAGGAAAGGGTCGACCGGTATCAGATCGTTACTTCTGCTGCTGCGCTGTTGTGCGAAGTGCGGGACGGTTTCGCTTTTGTCGTTGGGGTCTACGATTGAACGGACCGCGACCGGTTCGCCCCGCAATCACCGGAACGGCGGGTCTCGCCGTCAATCGCCCGCAGCTTCGACCATCTCCTCGATCTTCTGTTTCGTGAGATCCCGCAGCATTACAACGTCCCTGCGGGTGAGCCCGGAGGTTTCGATTGGCTCAGAGATGGTCACCTTCATCGGCCCTCCGAAGATCGGTCTGCGCTGCGGCCACACCAGGTGGCCCCCGTGGACCATCACCGGCAGGATGGGAAGCCCCGAATCGATCGCGATAGCGAAGGCACCCCGCTTGAACGCATGAACCTTCCCGTCCCGGAAACGGGTACCTTCCGCGTATACGAGGATCGAGTGCCCGCGTCGGATCACCTCAGCCGAATGCGAGTTGATCTGCCCGTGCACCGCCGCCCCCGCCTGGCGATCGACCTCGACGATTCCGATGGCGCGCAGGGCGGTGCCGAGGATCGGGACACCGAACAGTTCCTTCTTGGCCAGAAACCTGATCGGCACCGGCAGGGCCAAGAAGTGGGCCGGTATGTCGAGGGCAGCCTGGTGATTGGAGACGACCACATAGGAACGAGTCGGATCAACATGCTCCTGTCCGGCAACGGAGAGCGTGACTCCGGCACCGGCGAGGATGGTGCGCGCCCACCAGTTGATCACTCTCTCGATGCGCTCTGCGGATTTGTCGCGCCAGGCGAGGAATGTGACCGACCACGCGGCGATCCAGGTCGCCAGCCCGGCGACGGTGATCGCCAGCACGGTGCGAAACGGCGACTTGATCCACAGGAGCATCAGGGCAGCGTAGCCGGTCGCCGGCGGGCGAATACGGATCGATGATGCATGAAAACCCCGGCGGGAACAACCAGCAGAACTGCGCCGAGGGCGTTGAGATAGGCGTAGCCGGCGGCGGCGAGAACCATCCCGGAGGCGAGGCTGGCCGCCGCCCCCGACAGCCACACCGAAGCATCGACGGCTCCCTGGAGTCGAAGCCGCTCGTCGATATTCAATCCTTCCGTCAGGATGGCGCTTCCGCCGATGAAAGCGAAGTTCCATCCGAGGCCGAGCAGGAAGAGCGCGGCCACCAGTGTTGCCGTCGAATCGGCCGGAGCCGTTCCCGCCAGCGCAACGGAAACGAGCACGATCACCATGCCGCCGGCGGCCACCTGCGGCCGGCCGAACCGGTCTCCGAGGATCCCGGTGAGGGGGGAGAGGGCAAACATGCCCAACGTGTGGGCAGAGATGACGATGCCCACTATCTCGAGTCCGGCGCCCCCATTTCTAAGGAAGATGGGCGTCATCGCCATGATCAAGACCATTACGAAGTGGCTGGTAACCATGGAGGCGACGGCTACTTGAACGCGCGGCATTCGTGCCAGGGCCGCCCGCGGTTCAGAAGATGGGCCTTGCTCTCCGTCGTCCGACACCACCATCTTCAGTGGATCAGGCCGCAGGAACACCCCGTAGAAACCGGCCGCCCCGAGAAAGGCCAGGGCGGCGACAATGTACGGCCCGGAGAATGCCCTGAGACCCGATCCTTCCGCGAGGTCGGCCGACACTCCGAGCAGGTTGGGGCCGGCTACAGAGCCGATCGTGCTCGCCCACACGATCCATCCGATGGCTGCGGTACGGCGGCTGGGTTGATGGAGGTCGGCCGCCGCGTAGCGAGTCAGATGGCTGGCGCTGTTGCCGAACCCGAGCGAGAACATGGCGAAGATGAGTAGTGCGAAAGACGCCGATCCTACGGCGAGAGCCGCCGTTGCCGCAGCGACCCCGGCGAGGGCGTAGGCGCCGATGAGCATCGGCCGGCGGCCCAAACGGACCGTTGCCGAGGCGAGGATCGTCGACCCCAAGGCGGTTCCGATCGTTGACGCGGCGGCCGGAACGCCGGCCAGATTGGATGAGCCGGTCAGGTCTTCGGCGGCCAGGCCTGCGACCGTGATGGCCGCGATGAAACCGGTGCTCGTGAGTCCGACTCCGCCGAAGAGGACGCCGGTCAACTTGCGGCGCACAAGCGCGGATCGATCTGGCATCGGGTGAGTCTAGAGGTGCTCGCTCAACGGTCCTCAAACACCTGGTCTGCCGCCGGCGGGCGGTCCGGGAGCGCGGACGAGAACTCGAGTGCTTCGAGGATGGTTGGCAGTGCTGCCTCCGCCCATACCGCATGGCCGCGTTTGTTCGGATGGAACCTGTCTTCCGAGAATAGGTGCTTGTCCGAACGGTAGGTGGCCGTCGTCAGCTCCCACATGGGGATGTGGAAGATTCGGTCGCTCTCAGCCGCGGCACGGCCATGGGATGCATGGGTGGCTCTGGCCCGCGAGGTCGCTATGGCGCTCAGAGGGAAGGGCAGCCTCGGTGCAGTGCCGATGTCCCCGGCGCCGGCGAGCACGACCGTCTTCGACCGCTCGAGCAATGCGGAACAGATGGCCCTCAGGACCTGGCGCATCTGCAGCTGGGTCATGCCGCGCAGAGCGTCGTTGGAGCCCGCGGAGACCAGCACCATGTCGTACCCGGTCGACGTCTCCTCGATCTGCGTGTGCAAGACGTCGTTCAACCGGGCCCCGCCGAAGGCGAAGCTGTCGATCCGGATCCGGTACCGATCCGTCAGTTGGGGGATGAGTTGTCGCACCCAGATCTCGTCGGCCGAATCGAGACCCGGGCCGGTGATGGTGCTGTCGCCGAGCAGTCCCAGCGTCCGGAGCGGCCGGTTCGGATCACCGAACTCCCCGGACGGATCGAGATCGGGGAACGATGGGAAGTCGTGGTGGGCCGCCCACTGCTGCTCCATCCACAGCACAGCAAAGAGCGCCACTCCGGCGGCGCCGGCGCTGCGCGTGAGTCTGCGTACCGGCATCATTATCCGCTCTTCCCGACAACAACGTAGCATGTGCAGCTGCGGAGGTGGATCATTGCGGTTGGGACTCAATCTGGGCTACGCGGGCGTTGGTGCTGAAGAGGCCGTTACCGAGGCGGAACGGCTCGGCTACGACTCCGTGTGGGCGGCAGAAGCGTGGGGTTTTGACGCGGTAACCGTTCTCTCCTGGCTGGCCGCCAGGACGGAACGGATACATCTCGGTTCTGCGGTTCTTCAGATGCCCGCCAGGACGCCGGCAATGACCGCCATGACTGCGTATACGCTCGACGAGTTGTCCGGCGGGCGGATGCGGCTCGGGCTCGGCATGTCCGGTCCGCAGGTCGTCGAAGGCTGGCACGGCGTTCCGTACGGCAAGCCGCTGGGAAAGACCCGCGAGTACGTGTCGATAGTGCGTCGGGTGTTGGAGCGCCGCAAGCGCCTCCAGCACGATGGCATCCACTATCAGATCCCCTACCAGGGGGTCGATGCGACAGGGTTGGGCAAGCCGTTGATGCTCATCGGTCGCCCCACCCGGCCGGATCTCCCTGTATACATCGCTTCGATCGGGCCCAAGAACGTGGCTTTGACTGCAGAGATCGCCGATGGCTGGTTACCGGTCTTCTTCTCGCCGGAGCATGCTCGAGACGTCTTCTGGCCTCATCTCGAAGAAGGTTTCGCGCGGTCGGGCGGTGGGCGCAACCGCGCCGCGTTCGACGTTGCCCCGACGGTCTCGGCGGTCATAACCGACAACCTCGAGTCAGGCCGCGCTCAGATCAAACCGTATCTGGCCCTCTACATAGGCGGGATGGGGGCGAAGAACCGCAACTTCTACAGCGATCTGGCCGGACGCTACGGCTTCGAGAAAGAGGCGGGGGAGATTCAAAGCCTCTATCTCGCCGGGCGCAAAGAGGAAGCCATCGCGTCCGTTCCCGATGCACTCGTCGATCTGACCAGTCTGGTGGGGACGCGCGAAATGGTGCGGGATCGTCTGGAGGCGTGGAAGGAGTCGGGGGTCACGTCGCTCCTCGTCGGCCTGACGGATCTGACAACACTGCGAACGCTGGCCGAGCTCGTCCTGTAGGCGATCGTCGGCCCTCCCGGTGGTGGGCCGACGAAA
>DATIPS010000002.1 GCA_035471805.1 Acidimicrobiia bacterium
GAGACCTCACCCGACCGGCTCCAAAGGGCCTGGAAGTCGAAGTCGCTTCGCATCCGGCTACCGATCTGTTGTTGACGCTCATGGCCTTCGATTGGGATGACCTGACGGATTACGACCTGGGCCAGGCCTGGTTCGATGAACTCAAGGCGATGGTCACCGAGGACACCCGGCAAGCGCTCGAGGCGACCACGCTCAAGAACTCCAAGCTCTGGTCGGGCTTCATCAGCCTCGTGGCCGCCGGACCCGATGGCGAGACGATCCCCGAGTTTCTCCTGCGACTCGATGGAACCGGAGCAGTGGAGATTCGCAAGACGCTGCTCGAGCACCTGGTCGATCGTGACCGGGTCGATGCGGCGACGATCGACGCAGCAGCCGAAGGTGATGAGCAGGCGATTGATTCGTGCGTGGAATGCTGTTCTGAGCTGATCGGCCTCTCCGACGATTTGCGAATCGTATTCCGGAGAGACCCCGAAGAAGGCAAGCGAGACCTGCTCAAGGGCCTCAGCGGCTTCTATCGGGAGGCCTTTGCTCCGATCGAGGATCAGTTCACCGGCGCCATCGAGCGAGACGCGAGAGCCAAGCAAGCCATGTTGGCAACGATGTCGGCCGAACGGGTCATCGAGGAAGCAACCAACGGAATCACGATCGAACCGGGGTCCGGTGTGCGGTCGGTGCTACTGGTTCCGACTGCCGTACTCCGTCCGTGGGTCTTGATTCTCGAGCATCGCGAGACCCGCATCTTCGTGTACCCGGTCGCCGATGAGCACATGACCACCGACCCCGATGCGCCCTCCCCGTGGATCCTCAAGACCTACAAGGCCCTGTCGGACGAAAAGCGTATCCGGGTGTTGCGCCGGCTCGCAGCGGGTCCGGCGAGCTTCCAGGACCTGGTGGATTATCTCGACTCGGCGAAGTCGACAGTCCACCATCACCTCCGGGTCCTCCGTTCTGCTCGCCTCGTGCGGGTCAGCCTCGGAGCCGACAAGGAGTACAGCCTTCGCCGCGGCGTGATCGGCGAGGCAGCAAAAGCACTAGCAGAGTTTGTCGAGGCGGGAGCCTCGCAGGACAAGGAGAACACTGATGTATTCGATGAATGAAGACTTTGGACGGGCTCGCATGGAGCAGTTCGGGCAAATGATCGCCAACGCCCCTCCGCGGGGACGCGGCCGTCCCCACAGGGTGCGCACCGCCCTCGGCCGAGCACTCGTCCACTCTGGTTCGAGGTTGCTGTCGCAGGACAGGCGAGCACAGTTGGCCTGACCGACTATCTGCGGGTCTTTGGTCCTCCACACAGAACACCCGCTCTGCGAGGGGCCGGCGCCGAGGCGCCGGCCCCTCGCATTTCGCTAAAGGGTCCTAGTCGACGGGTATCACGCAATCGGGGGAGTTGTTCCCGACGCTGTTCACCAGTTTCGAGACGCGGTGAAACTCCAGATCGGGGTCCGATCGGAGTAGGTGGGTCACTTCGTCCGGGTCGCGCAGGTCTCGATCCAGCCATGCGTCCCAGAGTTCGCCCGGAAGAATCACGGGCATCCGGTCGTGCAGCGACGAGACCGGCCCACGAGAACCGGTGGTGATTATCGCCGCGGACGTGAGCACCTCTTTGGTCTCTGGGTCGGTCCACCTTGACCAGATTCCGGCCAGCGCCAGCATCGCACCATCCGTTGCGTGGATGAAGTAGGGCTGTTTCCCTTCGGGAAGGGACTCCCATTCATAGAAGCCGTCCGCCGGGATCAGACAGCGCTTCTGAGAAAAGGCATCTCGAAACGCAGGTCTTGTGGCGACGGATTCGGCCCGCGCGTTGATGTGGAGCGGGCCCCTGTCCTTCGACCACCAGGGTATCAACCCCCACCGAAAACTCCCGAGAAGCCGCCGGCCGTGGTGTTCCGCAATGCCGTAGATGGAGTCGGTTGGAGCGACGTTGTAGCTGGCCCCCAGATCGTCGGTCACGATGTCGTCGACACCGAAGAAGCCGGCGATGGTCTCTGGATTCGGGGTGACAACGAAGCGGCCGCACATGATCGAACCATACCGCCATTCCCGACGAGCAGTTAGAGTGTCCCAATCGCAGGGGGCGACCAAATCGCGGGCAGTGTGCCCGTTGGTCCCTCCGCTGCGCTGCAAGGCGAGAAGGAGGACAACGTTGGCCTCGATGCCCACAACGATCTCGACCAGGGAGCGGATTCTCACGGCGGCCGCCGAGTTGTTCGCCCGTCGGGGTTTTGCGAGCGCCTCACTCCAGGATGTCGCCGATCAACTCGGGATCACCAAAGCGGCGTTGTACTACCACTTCGAGTCGAAGGACGAAATCCTCCTGACCGTCTTGCGCCCGTATTTCGATGCTGCCGAGGAGTTCCTCAACCGACACTCAGCCGACCAGGATCCGCACCTTCTATTGACCGAATACCTGGATCTGCTGTTGGAGTTCCGCACCGCACTCGATGTGATCGCTTTCGACCGTAGCGTCCTGAACCACCCTGAGGTGGGAGAGATATCGCACGGTCAAACGGTTCGGCTGCGCCGCCTGCTCATCGGAAACGCGCCCACGATGGAACGGGAGATTGCAGCTTCCGCAGCGCTCGGTGCCGTCAGGGCGGCGACTGCGCTGGCCAGAAACTCAAACGAACCGGACGTGCGAAACTCGGTACTCCGGGCTGCATTCGCCGCGCTCGACACCGGCCTCTGACGCGTGAGAGGCCCGGGCAACGGGGCTCTCCGGGAGGGGAAGGTATACCCCATGATTGAGCAGGAGGACTCTGGCAGGCTCGGTGCGGTGAGGCTAGTTTCGTTGGCATGAGCAACTTCCCGACAGATATCGAGATTGCACGTTCAGCCGAGTTCAGGCCGATCGACGACGTCGCGGCAGAGATGGGGATCCCTTCTTCCGAAGTGGAACACTGGGGCCGCAATGTTGCCAAGATCTCACTGGATGCGGCCGACAAGATGGGCCCACCCAAAGCCAAATATGTGCTGGTCACTGCAACGACCCCGACACCGCTCGGAGAGGGCAAGACGACTGTTGCAGTCGGTCTGGCAGAAGGTTTCAAACACATCCATCGCAAGAGCGTCGTAACGCTGCGCCAGCCTTCCCAGGGTCCGACCTTCGGCATCAAAGGCGGAGCGGCGGGCGGAGGCTACTCCCAGATCATCCCGATGGAGTCGCTCAACCTGCACCTGACCGGCGACTTTCACGCCGTCACCGCCGCCAACAATCTGCTCTCCGCGATGGCCGACAACCATCTTCATCACGGCAATGAGTTGGGAATCGAGATCCACAACCTGACCTGGCGGCGAGTGCTCGACGTCAACGACCGGGCGCTGCGCAACGTCATTGTGGGGTTGGGTACGACCGCCGACGGGGTCCCGAGACAGGCCGGCTTCGACATCACATCGGCGAGCGAACTGATGGCCGTGCTCGGCCTGTCGTCCGACCTCAAGGATCTGCGCGCCCGCGTCGGACGCCTGGTCGTCGGGTTCGATCGGCATCGCAAGGCAGTCACGGCCGAGGATTTGAACGCGGCGGGCGCAATGGCCGTGCTGCTGAAGGACGCCCTGAATCCCAACCTGCTTCAGACACTCGAAGGCACTCCGGCGATGATCCACACCGGACCTTTCGCCAACATCGCACACGGAAACTCCTCGATTGCCGCCGATCGTATCGCCATTCGCGGCGGTGACTTCGTCATCACGGAGGCGGGTTTCGGTGCAGACATCGGGGCCGAGAAGTTCTTCAACATCAAGTGCCGTGTTTCCGGGATGAAACCGGATGCCGCCGTCGTCGTCACAACGGTGAAGGCGCTCAAGGTCCAGACCGGCAACTATTCCATAACACTCGGTCACGATCTGCCATCGAGCCTGTTCGAAGAGAACCCGGCGGAGGTCACGGCGGGAGCAGTGAACCTCCGGCATCACATCAGCATCATGCGCAAGCACGGTGTGACCCCGGTGGTGGCCATCAACGTCTTCCCGACGGATCACCCCTCGGAGCACGAGGCGGTCGCAAGGGTCTGCGATGAGGAGGGTGTTCGCTGGGCGATCGCGCGACCTTATTCCGATGGCGGGGAGGGCATGGTCGACCTGGCCCGCCAGGTCGAGGACGCTTGCGAAGAGGGCTCCGATTTCCGGTTCCTGTATCCCGACGATGCCTCTCTCGAGGCGAAGATCGAGGCCATCGCCACCGAGGTCTACGGTGCCGACGGAGTCATCTTCGATCTGGCGGCCCGCCGTCAGATCAAACGTGCGGAGGACCAGGGATGGGGAACGATGCCCGTCTGCATGGCGAAGACCCACCTCTCGTTGAGCCACAACTCCAAGTTGATGGGAGCTCCCAAGGGCTGGAAACTCCCCATCCGGGAGGTTCGTGCATCAGTGGGTGCCGGTTTCATACTCCCGCTGGCCGGCGATATCCGCACCATGCCCGGTCTCGGTGTCCGGCCGGCCGCACACGGCATTGATCTGGACGACGACGGGAATATCGTTGGCCTGAGCTAGGCCCGGGGTCCGGACCATTTTCTCAGCAATGCAGGTGTGCTGGGAGATGAACAGTATTGCTGAGAAAACGACTGATCAGATGTTGAAAGGTGTGGAGGCCCCCGAGGGGGCCTCCACCTGTCGTGAGTCTGCCTATAAGCCGGATTCTGTGCCTCTGCGGTGTTGCCGAAGAGGCGGCGATCATCCATCTGGGGCCGGCGTTGCCGCGCGACCTCGGTGCGGCCTACCTGGGACCTGGCTACTCGCCGAGGCGAGAGCCGGGCGGGCTACCCGCAGTCCCTGCTTGGCCTTGCTCCGGGTGGGGTTTGCCTAGCCGTCCCGGTCTCCCGGGATGCTGGTGGTCTCTTACACCACCGTTTCACCCTTGCCGGCTGGTGTGAACACCAACGTAGGCGGTCTGTTCTCTGTGGCACTTTCCGTCGGCTCGCGCCGCCTGGGCGTTACCCAGCACCCTGCCCTGTGGAGTCCGGACTTTCCTCCGTCTGGTTCCAGAAATGAAACAGGCGGCGATCACCCGGCAGGCTCACTCTCAGAAGAGTACAACGAATCCGGCCGGGACGTTCTTCCCGATTCAGCGGCGACCTGCGATTCCGCCGCCGAAACGCCCGAGAACTGCTGAGAGGATCACGAGTGTGACGATGGTCGGCGGGGGAGCAGGGCTTCCCGAGACAATGCTGACGGCACCGACGATGAAAGCCATCAGAACGCCGGCCAGTGTGCCGTGAGTGGCCGAGGGCCTGGTCAACCGACCTCCGGCGTATCCGGCGCCAATGAAACCCACGATGACGCCCGTCATCAGTGCAGGGTCGGTGGGGTTGTCGATATCCGGAATCAGGAGAACACCCCAGATGGTCAGGCTGACCAGCCCGGCGACCAGTACACCGCCTACCGCTCCGAGAATGATGGCTCCAACACTGAGGTAGCGCACTGGTAGTCCTCCGTCGACCGGAATGACTCTAGAGAATGCCGGATTGCCTCCGGACTCATCCGGCAATCGGCGTCGCCACTGCGGGATGTTGCGCCTCTCGGCCTGCGATCAGAACAGCGGGTCTTCCACGTATTCTTCCAGGCCGGCGACCCATCCCGTCGGCAAGCCCCAATGTCTGCCGCCTTTGACGATGAGGCGCATGTACTCCCGTGACGGAACTCGATCGTGTGCGACCTCGTCCACATGGGCGTGAGTGACCACCGGATGACGGCGGCCTTCCCGGTCGACGGCTCGGAAAGCCTGAGTCGGAGCCCGGCCCTCGCCGGCCTCGGTCTCGTCGATGGCTTCCAGGGCGCCGTTGCTCAGAGCGAACACAGCTCCCCAGACGGTGTTTCCGGCCTCTGCTCTAACCGACGGAAGCGAGCCTTCCCATTTCCCGTTGGCGAGCGGAAAGACCAGCTTCGTTTCGGGGAGATGAGCGATGAACTGGAATTCGGCGTCCGCCGTGACGGACTCCAGGCGCTCCGGCGATATGAGCGCCGTATACGCAAAGTACAGGGTGCTCAGGGCTCGACCTCCTCGTCTGACTCTCTTCGGACGGAGCATTGTAGTGATTCCGGCCGGGTTCTCGTCCATCGGGAACATACCATCGTGCGGACGACGTTGATGATATGCATGAGATCGAATATCCGGCATGCTGCCTCCTTCGTCGCTCTCGGTTTGACGCTGGCAGCTTGCAGCCCCGGAAGCGGACCGGGAGCCGGCCGGTTGCCGGCGCCGACCCTCACGGGAGGCACGGAAACCGGGACGTCGGTTGCATCCACCGATCCGGAAACCTCGTCGATTCCTCCATCTTCGGTTCCATTCCCGGACGGACCGTCCGCTCTCGACGCCGCGCCGGATGGGCTCTCGGGTGAAGGCTTTCCGGCGCCGCTGATCGATACCAAACGTCTTCTCCAGGGACAGGTTCCCGACGGGATACCCTCGATCGACGTCCCGAGATTCGTCGAGGTCGATGAGGCAGACGTATGGCTGACCGATGATGAGGCGCTGGTAGTGCTGGAGATCGACGGTGAGGCCCGTGCCTATCCCGTCCAGATCCTGATATGGCATGAGATCGTGAACGACGTCGTCGGTGGTGTGCCCGTAGCCATCACCTATTGCCCTCTCTGTAACTCGGCGGTCACCTACGAGAGGCGAATCGATGGACGTTTGACGACCTTCGGAACGTCGGGGTTCCTCTTCAACTCGGCGCTGGTCATGTACGACAGAGAGACCGAATCTCTCTGGACACACTTCGACGGCCGCGCCATCGCGGGCGCCAGGACCGGGTCCCGGCTGGATCCGGTTTCGTCACCACTTCTGGCGTGGGCAGACTTCAAGGCTGCCTATCCGGCCGGGATGGTTCTCGATGTCGAGCGAACCGGTTTCAGCCGTCCCTACGGATCCAACCCGTATGTCGGCTACGACGATGCCGGGAGTTTCCCGTTCTTGTTCGACGGCCAGGTCGATGATCGAGCGGCGGCCAAGCAGCGGGTCGTCGGGGTCAACTTGGACGGTGTTTCGATGGCATGGGCTCTCGAGGTGATCAGCGGAGACGGCCCTGTCGCGACGGATGTTTCTGTTGCGGGAGCATCTCTCGTCATCTTCTGGAAACCGGGTCAATCCAGCGCGTTGGAGGGTTCCGGAGTCGAGGCGGGACGCGATGTCGGCAGCGTCGGCGTCTTCCGGCCGGAGGTCGGAAGCCGGCGGTTGACGTTCGAGGCGACTCCGGAGGGATTCGAAGACCTCGAGACGGGCAGTACCTGGAACGTCCTCGGCGAGGCAGTCTTCGGTCCGATGACTGGGGAGAGGCTGGCCCCCGTTGCGCACCTCGACACCTTCTGGTTCGCGTGGCTGGCGTACAACCCCGCCACCGGATTCTCCGGAACCTGAGTTGACGCCGACGGTGCCGCACTGGCGCGGTAGCCTCAGGTGGACAACCCGCGTTACCAGAGGTGACCAATGAAGCAATCAACGCCGCCCGCTCCCGATCCCCGCGATTTCCTCGCCCTCGATTCCCTCCTGTCCGATGAGGAGATCCTGCTGCGCGACACGGTGCGCCGCTTCGTTGGTGATCAGATTCTCCCCGACGTCGCGGACTGGTTCGAAGCAGGGACTTTCCCGTCTCGCCGCCTCGCCAAGGAGATGGGGTCACTTGGTTTGCTCGGCATGCACCTCGAGGGATACGGATGCGCCGGAACGTCCGCCACCGCCTACGGGCTGGCCTGTATCGAACTGGAGGCCGGTGACAGCGGGGCGCGGAGTTTCGTCTCCGTGCAAGGTTCGCTGGCGATGTTTCCGATCTGGGCATACGGATCCGAAGAGCAGAAACAGGAGTGGCTGCCCAGGATGGCGGCCGGTGAGGTGATCGGATGTTTCGGCTTGACCGAATCCGACGCGGGCAGTGATCCGGGCTCGATGAGGACCCGTGCCCGGCGTGACGGGGACGACTGGGTGATCAACGGAACGAAGATGTGGATCACGAACGGTGGTGTTGCCGACGTCGCGGTGGTGTGGGCGCAGACCGATGACGGGGTGCGTGGATTCATTGTTCCCACCAACAGAGCGGGTTTCTCGACACGCGATATTCACAAGAAGCTGTCTTTGCGGGCTTCGATCACTTCCGAGTTGATCCTCGAGGACGTGCGGTTACCCGCCGATGCGGTTCTGCCCGGCATCGTCGGGATGAAAGGACCTTTGTCCTGTCTCAACGAGGCCCGGTTCGGGATTCTGTTCGGGGCCATGGGAGCCGCACGAGCCTGCTACGAAGCCGCGCTCGATTACTCGCTCGAACGCACCCAGTTCGACGCGCCGATCGCCTCTTTTCAGCTGACTCAGAAGAAGCTGGCGGAGATGGCCGTTGCGGTCAACCGAGGGACCCTGCTGGCAATCCATCTCGGCCGGATGAAGGATGCCGGAGCTCTCCGCCACGAGCACGTCAGCTTCGGGAAGTTCGACAATGTGCGAATGGCGCTGGATGTTGCCAGGACGGCCCGCGGGATACTCGGAGCCAACGGCATCACGTTGGAGTATCCGGTCATCCGGCACATGAACAACCTCGAATCGGTGTTCACCTATGAGGGAACCAACGAGATCCATACGCTCATCCTCGGCAATGCCTTGACCGGGATCCAGGCCTTCCGGTCGTAGGTCCGGTCGGGTGTCGCCGGGGCCCGGGCGCTATCGGAATCGACATGAGAACGTCGGGAGAGGATTGAGTCGCCCTACACTCCCGGGCCATGACTGAATCATTCTCCTGGCCGGACACTCTCGGCCGACTGGCCGGCGGCGAAGACATCTCCAGGGTTGCCGCCCATGCGGCGATGTCCGAAGTGATGCACGGCCGTGCGACCGAGGCGCAGATCAGCGCCCTCATCGTTTCGATGCGGATCAAGGGCGAGTCCATCGAAGAGATGACGGGATTCGTCGAGGCGATGCGGGAGGTGGCCGTCTCGGTGGATGTCGGTGTGCCTGTTGTCGACACCGTCGGAACCGGCGGAGATCAGTCCGGGACCTTCAACATCTCGACGACCTCGGCCTTCATCGCGGCCGGTGCCGGCGTCACCGTCGCCAAACACGGGAATCGTTCGGCATCATCGAAGTGCGGGTCGGCCGATGTGCTGGAGGCGCTGGGTGTCGTCATCGACCTCGACCCGGAGGCAACCGCCACGCTCGTCCGTGAGGAGCGTTTCGGATTCTTCTTCGCCCCTCTCTATCACCCCTCGATGCACCATGCAGGCCCGGTCCGAAAGGAACTGGGGATTCCCACCGTGTTCAATTTCCTCGGCCCGCTCGCCAACCCGGCCGGTGCGACCAAACAAGCCGTGGGGGTCTCCGATCCGAGCATGGCCGAGAAGATGATCGGTGTGCTCCGCAATCTGGGCTCTGAGTACGCGTTCGTGTTCTACGGCGAGGACGGCTTGGACGAGCTGACCACGACGGGACCTTCCTACATCTATCGCTTGCGGGCCGGTGAGATAACCCACGCCGAGTTCACTCCGGAAGATTTCGGCGTCGCCCGCGCCCGACGCGAGGACCTGCTCGGCGGGGACGCCACCACCAATGCGGCGATCACCCGGAGCATTCTCGACGGCAAGGCGGGACCACCCCGCGACATTGCCCTGGTCAATGCCGCCCCGGCGATCGTTGTCGCCGGCCTGGCCGGCGGATTCGAGGAAGCGGTGGCGGCCGCAGCCGATGCCGTCGACTCGGGTGCTGCTGCCGCGGTCCTCGACCGGGTGGTGGAGCGAAGCAATGAAATGAGGACCCGGGGTTAGAGGAACCCGATGCACCTGTCCACCGACGATCTGACGGCTGCGCTCAGGGAAGAGGGCTTCCGGCTCACTCCTGCCCGGCGGGCAATCTGTGCTGTGCTGGCCGAGAGCCATGAGGAGCACCTGTCGGCGGTGGATGTTCGGGCGCGGGCGGTGGATCGAGCGGGTATCCGGATCGACCAGTCGACCGTTTACCGCACCCTGGATGTCTTCGAGCGTCTCGGATGGCTTCATCATGTCCATCTGGGGCACGGTCCGGGCATCGTTCATTTCAGTGAAGAGACCGATCATCATCACCTCGTCTGTGAGGCGTGTGGCCTGCTGGTCGACGTGCCGGTCGAGGAACTTGACGGTGTTTTCGGGCAACTCTCCGAGCGCCACGGCTTTGCGCCGACCTCGATGCACTTCGCGCTGATCGGTACGTGCAAGAGCTGCGCCGACTAACTGCGCATCGCCTCTAGGATTTCCGAATGCGCCGGTTTGTCCTCTTGGTGATTTCTGTGGCCCTCACGCTCGCCGCCTGTGGAGGTTCGAGCACTCCCGCCACCTCTGATGACTCCGGCGTCCCCGAAACACTCTCCACCACAGCAGGCACGGTCGAAGCGGCAGATGTGCAGTCCGGCAGCACCGAGGTGGCCGCCGACACGACAGAAGGTGGCACTGCGCCTCCCGCCGGCCCGGTGCCCACCGACTTCGATGGACCGATCGCCGCCGATTTCACGATAAAGCTCAACAAGACGGGAACCTTCACGCTGAGCGAGGAAACCCGCCCCGTTTACCTGGTGTTCTGGGCCGAATGGTGAGCGACCTGTCGACGGGAGTTGCCCGTCGTCGATGAGATCGCCGGGGAGTACGGAGACGCGATAGCCTTCGTGGCTCTGGCCTGGAAAGGCACCTACAACGACACCGCAGCACAGGCGGCCGCCCTGCTGCAGTCCGGCAAGGTCGACTGGGCTCTCGACGACGAGGCAGAGATCTTCAGTCTCTACGGTGTGCCCTATCAGCCGGTCTCGTTTCTGATCACCGGCGACGACAAGGTCTTCGACACCTGGCCGGGAGTGCGGGATGATGCGGCCATTCGGGAAGCGCTGGACTCACTGCTCGATCTCTAGAGAGAGTAGGCGACGAGGACGACCTCCAGGCTCCGGGTTCCTATACTTGCAATTGAGTTGCAATAAGGACTTTCCCAGCGCATGCATATTCCCGACGGGTTCATCAACGGCGCAACTTCACTGGGTGCCGGCGTGGTGGCAGCTTCCAGCCTGGCAGCCGGTCTGCGCAGAGCGGGCAAGGTTTTGCAGGATCGTCAGATACCGCTTGCCGGCCTCCTCGCCGCGTTTGTGTTCGTGTTGCAAATGCTCAACTTCCCGGTGGTCGGTGGCATGAGTGGCCACCTTCTCGGGGGAGCTCTTGCGGCACTTCTCGTCGGTCCCTGGATCGGACTCGTGGTCATGACCGTCGTTGTTGGGGTCCAAGCGCTGCTGTTCGCGGATGGTGGACTCTCGGCACTCGGATTGAACGTCATAAACATGGGCCTGCTCACCGTCGCCACCGGGTGGTTGGCTTTCCGGGTTGTGATGATCGTGCTTCCCAAGAACTCGACCTCGGTCCTCACCGCAGGGGCCTTCGGGGCGTGGTTGTCGGTGGTGGTTTCCTCTCTCGGGTTCGTCGGGGAATATTCCATCGGGGGAGTCGGGAACGCTTCGCTGAGCACCGTCCTGGCGGCAATGGCGGGGACCCATGCACTGATCGGCATCGGCGAGGGCCTGATAACCGCCGGCGTGCTCGGCGCGGTGCTGGCCGTGCGTCCGGATCTGGTTCATGGAGCGCGGATCTTCGGGATCAGTCGCGCTGATACCACATTGCTCGGCCGGCGCCGGGTCGCCTTGTTCGTGGCCGGCGGAGTGGCAGTGGCAGCTCTGCTGGTCACCGTGGTCGCTCCACTGGCCTCCGATGATCCGGATGGTCTGGAACGTGTCGCCATCGACCAGGGGTTTGCCGATGAGGCGCGTGACCATTCGCTCGGCGACTCTCCTTTGGCCGGATACGGAGTCGAGGGTCTCGAGGGCGATCGGATGGGCACCGTCGTTGCCGGTTTGATCGGGCTGGGAGCGACGTTCGCGGCCGGAGTGGCCTTCATGTTCGTCGTCCGTGGTAGGCGAGCCCGGTCCAACCACTGATGGCGGGCACCCACACACATGCTCTCTTCGTCCATGGGGACAGCGAACTGCACCGGCTCCCCGCCTCGCCGAAGCTGGGCGCGCTGGGTCTGTTCGTGCTGGCGGTGGTGTTGACACCGAGGGAGGCGATCGGGGCCTTCGGTGTGCATGCCGGTCTCGTTCTCGTCGGTGCCTGGGTCGCCGGGTTGAAACCGATGTTCATGGCGAGACGGTTGCTGATCGAGATTCCGTTCGTCCTGTTTGCGGTGCTACTTCCTTTCTTCGGTGGTGGAGAGCGGATCGAGGTAGTCGGCCTGTCGCTGTCGGTTGAAGGCTTGTGGGGAGGTTGGAACATCGTCGCCAAGGCCACGCTCGGGCTGGCGGCATCCGTCGTGCTGACCGCAACGACCACCGTGCCCGACATCCTTTCTGGACTCGATCGGCTCCGCGTTCCCCGTTTGATCACGTCGATAGCGGGGTTCATGGTCCGGTACCTCGACGTCATCGCAGGCGAGATGCACCGGATGCGGATGGCGATGCTGTCGCGCGGTCACAACCCGCGCTGGATCTGGCAGCTGAAGGCCTACACGGCGTCTGCCGGAGCACTCTTCATCAGGTCCTACGAGCGGGGCGAACGCGTCTACTAC
The DNA here is from genome assembly GCA_035471805.1 of Acidimicrobiia bacterium. Classification (NCBI taxonomy): domain Bacteria; kingdom Bacillati; phylum Actinomycetota; class Acidimicrobiia; species Acidimicrobiia bacterium. The sequence goes on from DATIPS010000002.1 coordinate 12,542, forward strand.
GCGATGACGGCACGCGGATTCACCGGTCGTGTTCCGACATTCGATGGGAAAGTCCGGCCCGCAGATTGGGCACGTGCGTTGAGTGTGCCCGCTATCGCCTGGCTGGCCGCCGGTTGGGGAGTGGTGGCGCGATGACCATTCCCGCCCTGGAGGTTGTGGGCCTCAACTATCACTACCCGGACGGAACCGAGGTCCTGCGCGATGCCGGTTTCCACATCCACCCCGGCGAGCGGGTGGCTCTCCTCGGCCCGAACGGGGCCGGCAAGACCACGCTGGTGTTCCACCTGAACGGGATCTTCCGGCCGGAGAGTGGGTCGGTGACCGTGGCCGGGTTGCCGGTCGAGGACGCCAACCTCATGGAGATCCGGCGACGGGTCGGAATCGTCTTTCAGGACCCGGATGATCAGTTGTTCATGCCGACCGTCCGCCAAGACGTCGCTTTCGGTCCGGCCAACTACGGACTGGAAGGTGACGAGTTGGATGAGCGCGTGACCGAAGCCCTCTCTGCCGTCGGGATGCTCGGTGTCGCGGACCGGCCACCCCACCATCTCAGCCTCGGCCAGCGCCGTCGAGTGGCGGTGGCAACCGTCCTGGCGATGCGTCCTGAGATCGTTGTGCTCGATGAGCCTTCTTCGAACCTGGACCCTGCGTCGCGTCGTGAACTCGCCGCCATCCTGACCTCGCTGGAGATCACGATGCTGATGGTGACGCACGATCTGCCGTACGCCCTCGAGCTCTGCCCGCGGGCACTGGTGATGAATGAGGGAAGGATCATCGCGGACGGTCCTACGAAGCAGATCCTCTCCGATCGCGACCTGATGAAGGCCAACCGGCTCGAACTCCCGATGGGTTTCGATCCGAATATCGCGAACTGACGGCATCCTCGCGACTCGACTTTGTCGCCGGTTATCGGCACGCGGGTGTCTCGAGTCGGCACATGTGACGTTTTGCCCTACCGGGCTCCCGCCGTCTCGACATACCCTGCGAATTGGCCGGTGAGGCGTTCGGTCAGAGCTTCCCGATCCGTTGGCCCGCTCGAGGGTGACCGAGTTTCCGGTGCCCGGTGAGCCGGGCACGTGTTCGAGGAGGAGGAATGATGAAGCTCGATGAGCTGATGGCGGAGGCGGGCGACACCATCACCGTGCGCCGTGTGTTCGGTGAGCCCTACGAAAGGGACGGCCTGACCCTCATAACTGCTGCTTCCGTGCGGGGCGGAGGCGGCGCCGGTCAGGGCGAGGGCGGAGGTGCCAAACCTGCGGGTGCGGGTGGTGGTTTCGGCGTGACGGCTCGCCCGGTTGGGGCCTACGTAATCCGTGGTGACGTCGTCTCCTGGGTGCCCGCTGCCGACACCACCCGGGTGATCATCGTCGGCGAGGCAGTTGGGATCTTTGCACTGTTCGTCGTCCGGTCGATTCTGCGGGCACGGCGGAAACGGGCCGGTGCCTAGTGCCGGCGGTCGTCGAGGTAGCGCATCTCGCCAAGAGCTACGGCAGTTTCACGGCGGTGGAGGATGTGACCTTCACCGTCGAGGAAGGCGAGATCTTCGGGATTCTCGGTCCCAACGGCGCCGGCAAGACGACAACGGTCGAATGTCTGCAAGGACTTCGCAAGGCCGACGGCGGCGAGGCACGCGTGCTGGGACACAACCCCCGTCATGAAGCGGCACAACTGCGAAGGAAGATCGGATCCCAGCTGCAAGAGTCGGCCCTGCCCGATCGCCTGAAGGTTTGGGAAGCACTCGGATTGTTTTCGTCGCTGGTACCTGGGGGGCCTTCGTGGGAGTCCGTACTGGACCAGTGGGGCCTATCTCAGAAACGCAACGCCAAGTTCGGAAGTCTCTCAGGAGGCCAGCAGCAGCGTCTGTTCATAGCGCTGGCCGTGGTCAATGCCCCCGAACTGGTCTTTCTCGACGAGATGACAACCGGCCTCGATCCGATGTCGAGACGGGCAACCTGGGATCTCATCAAGCAGATCCGCGACAACGGTTCGACTGTCATACTCGTCACTCACTTCATGGACGAGGCCGAGAACCTCTGTGATCGAATCGCGGTGATAGACGACAAGCGAGTCGTGGCGCTCGACACCCCGGAAGGGCTCATCCAGAGATACGCGGGGGAGGCTGAGGTCACTTTCTCAGCCGAAGTCGATGACCTGAGCTTCCTGCTGCAGTTGGACGAGGTCCACCGGGTGGATCGGCAAGGTCGGCGGGCAAAGGTGACCGGGACGGGGCCGCTGCTGGCGCGAGTTGCCGCCGAGATCGTGCGGAACGGAATCGTGCCCGTGGATCTCGAGGTCAAGCGGGCGACCCTGGAGGACGTCTTCCTCGCAATCACGGAAGAGGCTCGCTGACATGCAGACACTGGTGAAGTTGTCGTGGGTCGAGCTCAAGTTGTTCATGCGTGAACCATTGACCGTGATGTTCTCTCTTGCGTTGCCGCTGATCATGCTCTTTGTACTCGGCGGTGTCTTCGGCAACGAGCCGTCGCAGCCGGGGGAGCAGCTGGTATATCGAGGGGTCGGGCCGATGACCTACTACGTGCCGGCCTATCTGGCGCTCGTCGTTGCATCGGTGTGCGTCATCAGCATTCCTACTCACCTGGCGGGGAACCGGGAGCGCGGAGTCCTGAAACGTTTTCACGCATCGTCGGTCGGAGCCAGCGCCGTCGCCGGCGCAGAGTTGGCGGTAGCGCTGGTTGTTTCGGCGGTCAGCGGAGTGTTGCTGCTTATCGCGGCGCGAATCGCCTACGACTTCGATCCGGCCGGGTCGATACCGGCGGTCGTCGGCGTGTTCGGCCTGCTGATCATCGGGTTTGCAGCCTTCGGCATCTTCTTGGGTGCGGTCCTCCCGACTGCTCGAGCCGCCCAGGCCGTAGGAATGCTGATCTGGTTCGTGATGCTGTTCCTCGGTGGCGCCGGGCCGCCGCCGGAGGTGCTCACCGACGTGATGCGGACGGTGTCCGATTACACGCCGCTCTGGCACGCCGTTCGAATGATGCAGGACGCATGGCTGGGCCTCGACGCCGGATCATCCTGGGCCATCTTCGGGGCGATCGCCGTGGTGAGCGCCGGTTTCGGCCTGAGGTTCTTCCGCTGGGAGTAGCAGCAGCGGCGCCCTCCACCACGACGGGTCTACGGTGGTCGGCCGCTGGTGGTGAAGGTGTGGCCGAGCTTGGTGGTCCATTGGTGGTCGCCTTGGGCGAGGGGTTGGTGGGTCCAGCTGTGCTGGTGGCGGATGCGATGGTCGTGCCGGCAGAGTGGCGCGAGGTTCTCGACCTCGGTTGGTCCGCCCCGGGACCATGGGTTGCGGTGGTCTAGGTCACAGGATACGGCCGGCATGCGACATCCTGGAAAAACGCAGACCGGGTTGTGGACCTCGACGTGACGTTGCTGGGTTGCGGTGGGTCTCCGTCGTGTTGTTCCGTGGGATACAGGCAATCCGCTGCGAGTGTCGGTGACCACGAAGCGCCATTGCCCGTCTTGTTGCCGGCCGGCGGTCTGGCGGGCGATGTCAGCAATGACCGGCCCATATCCGGCAAGTTCGCCCGGGTTCTCGGAGAGTTCCGTCAGGGTGGTGAGATCGACCCGAATCTCCACTCCTGCTGGTTTCTGGCTGGTGCCGCTGTTGATACCTCGAAGGAGGTCGAGGTACACGTCGGCCCGCAACTGGTCCATCGTGCGCGCCTCGCCGTCTTGTTTGAGGCTTTGGGCGAGACGGTTGATATGGGCTGATGCGGCTGCTACCTGGTCGGGTGGCAGGTCCATTCCGAATAGGTGGCCCGTGCCTTGCTCGGACATTTCGGTCACGACCCGCCGCTCCTCGGCGGCCCGCTCAAACCGGGTTTTGGCTTGCTCGGGATCGACTTCTATGCAGAGTCGAGCCAGCGCAGATTTCAACTGTCCTGTGGTCAGATGGGAGGCCTGTTCGAGGATCTGGTCGACTACCCGCCGGGACGTTAGGTCATCGAGGTGACCGGTGCCATACACGATGGTCCGGACCCGGCGAAGGTCGAGGTCGCCCGTCACGAATGCGTCGAACAAGTGAGGCAGTCGTTGCCGCAGATCCAGGGCCATGGCCAGTTCTGCATCTGCCGTACGCCGGGTCAACCGCAACGCCACCCTGATCTCGGCCGCCGCACCTTCTGCCACCATCTCGGGGTTCTCCGACCCGTCCAGCTCTTCGACTGCTTCGGCTATCGCGGCCATGTCTGCATACAGCATGGCCTGATAGTGCGATGCCATCCTCTGTCGAGCCCGCAGCACCGTCACCCGGTCGAAACCGGACAGGCGTGACACATCCGTATGGGCCAGGATGGCGTCCAGAAACGGGCCCGGTTCCATTTCGTCTAGCTCTCGTGGAATCACCTCGAGCTCATCCACAGAAATCGTTCCTACGTCGAACATACGTTCGATCATACCAACCATCCGGGACAGAAACCAGACCCTCGATGGAAGCCCTACCAGTCGGCCGGGCTAGAGCGTGATGGCGACTTTCCCTCGAGCGTGTCCCTCGCCGACCCGGCTCATGGCATCAGAGGTTTCGCTCAGCGGGAACGTGCTGCCGATGACCGGTGTGACCTTTCCGGCTTCGATCAACTCCGTCAGATCAAGCAGGTCTCTCTTCCTCACCGGTGCGTAGAACGGGGGCCGTTGTTTGCGCACGAACGGTGAAAGCAGGGCCGCGGCGGCCATCCGGCCCAGCGGCCCGACCCAACGACTGCCCGAGGTTCCGTTGTTGGTGAGGAGAATCCCGTCCGGGTTGAGCGCCCGCCTGCATTCCGCCAGCGAATGGTTGGCCACATTGTCGAGGATGACGTCGTAACGTTCGCCGCCCTGCGTGAAGTTCTCCTGGGTGTAATCGATGACGTGATCGGCGCCGATGGACCCGACCATCTCGACGTTCCTCGTGCTGCAAACGCCGGTCACCTCGGCCCCCATCGCTTTGGCGATCTGCACGGCGAAAGTCCCGATTCCGCCCGATGCTCCGTTGATCAACACGTGCCGGCCCGGCTTCAACTTCCCGGCGTCCCGCAACCCGCGGAGGGCGGTGACTCCGGAAACCGCCACCACCGCTGCTTGCTCCAATGTGAGGTTCGCCGGCTTCAGCGCCACCGTCTCCTCAGAAACCGACACGTACTCCGCGCAACTGCCGTCTTCGGCGTTGCCGAAGACCTCATCACCCGGCTGGAACTCCTTGGCGTCCTTGCCGGTGCTCTCCACGGTTCCTGCGAAATCGAATCCAGGAATCCGCTTTCGTGGTCTGCGGAGCCCGAACACCGGGCGGAACAAATATGGTTGGCCCATCATCAGCAGCCAATCACCCGGATGAATCGAGGCGGCGTGGACTCTCACCAACACTCCATTGTCTGCCGCGACGGCGTCGTCGACCTCCTGGAGCTTCAGGACATCAGACGAGCCGTACTCATCTTGGACTATCGCTTTCATGGGGCCCTCCTTGTGAGTTCACTTTCACGGTGACGATCGCCCGACCGACCATCTTCCGGTCGGGGATTCTCGAGGCGGTGCCTGCCGTAGGCGCAGTCTCCACGGTATTTGGCCGACCACATACTCGGTAGGGTCGAATGACTCCGGCTCACCCATTATTTGCCGATTTGCCGGGGATTGGCTTCAGGCCCGGGCAAACTGTGTTCATGATTACCGTTGCTCGGTTCACGACACGTGATGCCTCGATCGAGTGCCTCGTCCAGATCCGGGATTTGTTTTTCACGGCCTTCGATGAGACTTTCACGGAACAGGATTGGGAGCACGTTCTCGGTGGCTGGCATGTCGTGGTCGGCGACGGCGATGCGGTCGTCGCGCACGCGGCCGTTGTTGAGCGGGTGCTGGAAGTGGCCGGCCGGCCCTTCCGCACCGGGTATGTAGAGGGAGTGGCCACCCATCCGGCCAGACAGCGTGAAGGTCTTGGCTCACAGACGATGGGCGAAGTTGGTCAACTGCTCCTGAGTGAGTTCGAGATGGGTGCTCTGGCTACCAGCGTTGAGGGTTTCTACGAGGGTCTTGGGTGGGTGCGGTGGCTGGGCCCCACCTACGTTCGGTACGGTTCGGATCTGGTGCGAACAGAAGAAGAGGACGGCGGAGTCATGGTCCTTCCGTTCGGGCCCAGCGAGGGTATCGATCTCTCTTCGCCGCTTTCGTGTCCGAGTCGATCGGGCGACGACTGGTAGAGGGACTCCAGGACCTCAGTTCACATGTTTGAGTTGGCCGTCTTTACGAGCCTTCAGAAACCTCGTAGATCTCATCGGCTACGAGACCATGCGCCTCACGATGCACAGTCGCCGCTGTCTCCGCGTCGGGAGCATCAACAAGACAGAAGATCTTTCCGGCAGCCTCATCAACCCAGTAGTGCTTGTAGTTCACTCCATACTTGGCTTGGGTCGCCAGGTCGGCCTGATGGGCTCCTGCAACATCGGCTGCCGAAACACCACCGTCCACATTGTGAACGTCCATAAACGTCGGCATATGTATGCGTCTCCCCCTCGTAGCTTGTATTGCCAGCGGAATCTAGCAACAACCCGCGGGCTAAGTCGCCGAAACCTCAGCTCGATCTTCCCGACAGCGGCGTGCATGGTCATCCTGATCGGGTGATCTCGGGAATCCGGGGCGACTGCAGAATCCCAGACGCAACGAGCACAGCATCGGTTTCGTACATCGCTGGTCGCCGCGGCACTCCGCGCGGCAAGCGACCCATCAGCCGGTACGGACTGCCTCGGCAGGTTCGATGCGAGCGGCGCGAATCGCGGGGTATAGACCGGCGATACCGCCGACGGCAAGAGCCGCGCCGATGCTGCCGAGCACACCGCCGATCGGCATTGCCAGGGTGAGGTCTCTGTTGATGGCGAAAGCGACCGTAATGCCGGAACCCATGAGCACCCCGACTATTCCACCGGCCGATGCAAGAAGGGTCGATTCGAAGAGGAACTGGGCTCGAATGTGGCCGCGAGTGGCGCCGAGAGCCCTACGAACCCCTATCTCCATACGTCTTTCGAGCACCGACATCACCATGATGTTGGCGATGGCGACTCCCCCGACCAGAAGCGCCACCGCGCCCAGGCCGACCAGGAGGCCGGTGAGAGCCTCCTCAGCTGCACGCCGGGCAGCCAGGGCATCTGAGGGTCGGGCGATCTCTACCTGATCGGGATTCTCGGGGCTGATGGTGGCCGGCAACACGTCGACCACCTCTTCGATCGACTCCAAATCGACCCGCAGATAGATGGAGGTAGGGGCCCTCGGCGTGTCAAACAGATCGTTGGCTATCGTCGCGCCGATGAACGCTCCCCGTTCCAGATCAGGATGCAACGGGAGCTCCCCGGCGATTCCAACGACCGTGAACCAGGTTCCACCGACGTAGACCCGCGGTCGCGGTTCGAGGCTTCGGATGCCGAGTCTCTCGGCGGCTACGTTGCCGAGCACGACTACGGGAAGCCGGTCGGCGGCTTCGTCCAGAAAGCGACCCTCACGCATCGCTCCACCGACAACCTCCAACAGGTTTTCCCGGGCGGAGAACAGGCCTATTCCACTCGTCTGCAGTTCAGGCACCATGTCGGAGCGCCGGACGGTTCCATCGACCAGGGTTGCGGCCGAGTACTGCCGTACCGGCCCTATACGGCCGGCCATTTCCGCGGCCCCATTCGGGAATCCGCTCGATTGACCAAGGATGCCCGGCCCCTCGGTGACCCGCAGCAGGTTGGTCCCGAGGCTGTCGAGAGCGGCAAGCAGGTCGCTGCGTCCCGACGCCGAGATACCGAGAACCGCCACGATGGCTGCGATGCCTATGGCGATACCGGCGGCCGTCAACACCGAGCGGGCCCTCCTCTTGAGGATGCCCTGGTAGCCGAGGCCGATGATGTCGCGGATGCGCAGCTTGCTCTTCACGATTCCCGCTCCGCGGTGATGCGCCCATCCAGAATCGAGACCTCCCGGCCGAACCGTCCGGCGACCTCACGATCATGGGTAATCACCACGACCGTTGTTCCGGCTCTATTCAGATCCAACAGCACGTCGACAATGCCGGCGCCCGTCTTGGAATCGAGGTTGCCGGTGGGTTCATCGGCGAAAACCACCGCCGGATTACCAAGGATGGCGCGCGCGATGGCCACCCGCTGCCGCTCACCCCCCGAGAGTTGCGTCGGAAGGTGGTCTATTCGCCCTTCCAGTCCGACCCTGGCGAGCGCTTCCGCGGCGCGTTCTCGCCGCTCCCTTGAACCGACTCCCCTGTACAGCAAGCCCTGCGCAACGTTGTCGAGTGCGGTGGTGCCCGACAGGAGGAAGAAATCTTGGAACACGAAGCCAATCAGGTTCGCTCGAAGGCCCGATAGCTGCCGGTCTGACATTTCAGAGACGTCGTTGCCGTCCAGACGGACCGAACCCTCCGACGGCCGGTCGAGGGCACCCATGATGTGCAGAAGAGTCGATTTTCCGGACCCTGACGGGCCTACAACCGCAACCGAGTCACCGGCGGCGGCCGAGAAGTCGACATCGACGAGGGCGTCAACGCGCGGCGGACCGGGGTAGGACTTCGAGACTCGCTCGAGCTCTATGAGGCTCATCGCGGGACGGCGACGAGATCGCCTTCCCGGATCTCGCCGCTGACCGCCACCAGGCCGTCTGCGAACTTGCCGAGTTCGACGGCGACCAACCTGGTGGTGTCGCCCTCAACGACTTCAACGGCATAGCCGCCTTCCGCGAGCGCCAGGACCGCCTCGACCGGTGCGAGCAGCGCATCCAGCACCTCTTCTGAGACAACTTCGACATCCACGGCCGCTTGCTCGAATGTGGCTCCCGCCTCCGGGTCGTCGAAGGCGATCGTCATCTCGATGGTTTGCCGGCCGGTCTGTGGATCTACCACCACCACATTCGAGATAGAAGTGATAGTGCCCGGGGTTTCTGTGTCGTCGGGCAGCACGATGGTTGCTGCTCCGCCTTCGGAAACCAGCTCCTGTCGATCCAGATCCAGAGCGACCACGATTTCTCGTTCCGTGCCCGAGATCTCGAAGAGGGGAGATCCCGGCCCGACTGTTGCACCGGCTTCTGTCAGAAGCCGCCCTACCCGTACCTCTCCGCGCTCGAACATGACCCTGCCGAGTTCTACTACGCCGTCTTCGGGTATGCCGAGGTCGGCCTGCCAGTCTTCGACGCTGTTCGCCGTCGCCTCGGTGTACTCCGCATCCACCACCAGGCTGTTGCCCGCCGTGAAACCGAGCGCTTCGAGGTTCTGTTCCAGCTGCTCGACGTCGGGACCCGCTTCGATTCCTTCCAAGAGCGCGCGCCAGGCAGGCCGTTCACCGAACATCAGGACCACGGGGGCACCATTGAGCTCGAAGAGTTTCTCGCCTCTGGCGATCTTCGCCCCTTGCTCGGGGAGCCAGGTGACAACTCCGCCGGATGCTGCGTATACCAGGGACTGATCCCGGTATCTGAGCTGCCCATCGAATGTCTCAACGTCGACGAGGTCGCCCCGCTCGAGCGCCACTGCCACCAGCTCTGGCTTCACCACTGCCTCCGGCTCGTCTTGCTCATCAACCAGCCGGTTGATTCCGTAGAAGCCACCGGCACCGACCGCGCCGAGCAGGGCAATCGCCGCCACCCATCCGAGCGCTCGCTTCACGATCAACCACCGACTCCTGGGAATGCGGCCAGGGCCTGACATGCTTCCATCGCATCCGGGAAATCGGTGTCGGAAAACGCCGCCGCCATCTCAGCCATCGGGAAGGGAATCTCGCTTCCGGTGAACGTAGGCAGAGGGTCCGGCCACAACTCGACGCCGTTGTCACGCATGCAAACCGAGAACTCGTTCAGCTGATCGGTGACCGAGGCGATCAGCTCAGGATCCAGCTGCAACTCGACGCCTTCTCCGGCCTCGGCCAGGATCGGGCGACAGGCGGCCAGGGCAGTCTGAAACCCCGGGTCAAAGAAATCGAGCCCATCGGTTACTGCAGCGCCGATCACCGGTTGTCCGTCGGCATCGAAAGTGATGTCCGGCATATCGATTCCGCTGTCGCGCATGCACTCGGTGAAATCGAGCGTGACTTCCTCGAGCGATGGTGCCTCCGTGGTAGTCGTCGTACTCGCCACAGTCGTAGTTGCCGTCGTCTCGAGCGTTGCGATCGTATCGACCGGTCCCTCGTCGGAATCGGAACTGCAGGCCCCCAACACCGCGAGAGACACAATGGCGACCGGCACTATGGATCGTATCCTCAATCGCTCCTACTTCCATCGATGGGAGCAGAATAGCCAGCGCCGTGAGACTGCATACCCACCGGGAGTGGCGCGGCAATCAAAGGCAAAGCGGGTTGCCCGCCTGAATGCCACCCAGAGTAAGGTGCGGATCCAGCAAGGGAGAAACTCGATGAGCGTCTGGATCGCGGGCGTCGCGGTAATCGTCGGATATCTGTTCGGGGCGGTGTCATTCACCCGGATCCTCGGCCGCTGGGTGCTCCCCGGCGATGATCTCAGCGGGCTCGAGGTCAAGCTGGGGGAAGGCACGCTCCGGTTCAATCGCACCAGCGCTTCTCTGATCTCGATGAAACGCGGGCCTGCGTACGGGTGTCTGACGGGGTTGCTCGACATGGCCAAGGCGGCCGTACCCGTCCTCGTTTTCAAGATGGTGTTCCGGGACCACGACTATGAGTTCCTTGCTGCCGCGGCGGCCGTGGTTGGACACAACTACCCGGTGTTCCACCGATTCCACGGTGGAGCCGGCATGTCGCCGTACCTGGGGGGATTAGCCGTCCTGGATTGGGTGGCGGTTCCGGTGGTAACCCTGCTGGGAACGCTGACCGGCGTGCTCATGCGCAACGTGGTCCTTGCCTATGCCTCGGGTGTGATCTGGCTGATTCCGTGGTTCTGGTGGCGTGATGCCGGCTGGCCTGCCTTCGCCTACGCCCTGGTCGTCAATTTCGCAGTTTGGGTCGCCCTCTGGCCGGTGATAACAGATCTAACCCGGATGCAGCGATCCGGCGAGATCGACCGCAAAGAGGCCATGCGGATCTTGCGCAGCGGACACCCGTCGCTCGATCGGGACAAATACCAGTCGGAATAGAGCATTCGCAGTCCGGCTCAATCAGGGTCGCCCGGCACCTCATTGGCCTCCTCGACGGTAACCGTGCCCGTATAGCCGTCTACGACAACTGTTGCCCCGTCGGGGAGTCGGGTAGCACCGGGCACCGATACGACACACGGGATCCGGTATTCGCGGGCCACGATGCTGCTGTGTGAAAGCATGCCGCCCGCTTCTGCGATCACTGCTCCAGCCCGTGCGAACAATGGTGTCCATCCGACATCGGAGAAGGGGATGGCGATGACGTCTCCTGCCTCGACCCTGGGGGAGTCCTCGATCCCTTTGACGACCCGCAGAGTTCCCCGGTGCCGACCCCGTGAAGTGGCTACGCCGGTGAGATGCCCGGCTTGCAGTGGCCCCGGTCGAGCAGGGAAGAAGTCGTCTCCGAAGATGGTCTCCGGCATGTCGACATCGGTGAGGTCGGCCATCTCGGCCTTGCGGAGATTCACGAGTTCGGCAGGAGCGGTTGTCGAAGCACTATCCAGGAGTCCTTGTCGAACCTCATCGAGCTTGAGGTACATGATTTCCTCCGGGTTTCCAATCAGTCCTCGTTCGACCAGCCTCCGCCCCGCTTCCAGGAAGGTGGGCCGGAACAACCCGTAGCCGTAGGTGTAGACAAAGCTGACCTGCTCGCGATGATCCACGAACTCGCTCGCCTTTCGCTGCAGAAAGCGAAGCCTCCATCTCGATAGGCCCTTCACCTCTGCAGTCGCCTCCCGCCAGGGTCGGGGTCGATGCTTCCCGGTCACTTCGGCATGATCAACTGCCAGGTTCACGACTGCGTCCGGTTGCTCCGACCAGGGCGGTACGGAGAAGTCGTTTCCGCTGTCCGACAGGTGGCCGAAGCGGTCGAGAAACCCGGTGAGTTCCGCGTCGAGCTCGGCCGGGAGTGCCTCGCGCCCGTGCTTCCTCACGGCTGCGACGGTTTCCTCTCCGCGCCCGGCGATCCGACTTCCCAGCCGGTCGAGGGCCGGGTTGGGATTGTACGGGTTGGAGGGGTCGCCCAGCTCCAGATCAACGGCATCGGCGTCCATGCCGACCTTGGCAACGGCCCGGCGCAGCATTGCCACATAGGCATTGGCAAGCAGCGGAGTGACGATATTGGCATAGGCGGCAGTGGTTGTAACTGCGGAAAGGTCGGCGATATGTGAGATCAATCCCGTGTCGCTCAAGTTCTCGAGTTCGGTTGCCGCCAGATGGTCGTAGCGCGCCTGGAACTCGGCGACCTCGATCTGCACGCGCCGCCCGTAGCGGGCTTTCCCGGCGATCGTGGCGAGCATCCGGGGGACGTGTCGCATCGTGGAAAACGATGGGCGAAAGCTCGGCTTGGTGTCGGACGGGAGGCCCAGCAACATTTCGAGACCATCGCGCGGCATGCCGAGCAGTTCGAAGATCTCGCCGATGGACCCCATGTTGAAGTAGGACCGATAGGCGAACTGCTTCGCCAGTTGCTCGGGTCGGAGGTCGTTCGGACCGATCAGCTCTCCAAACAGATCGATCCAGGCCTGATTCACGATGGGAACATTGACCGACCACACGAGCGGTTTGATCATGCCCGGCATCACTTCGCGAGAAATCCGGTTGGAGTAGACGGTGACGTCGCCGAGTCCGGTGATCGGGCGAAGCTGGACCCACCACACTTCGGTTCCATCCCACACCCACTCGAGATCGACGGGCGACCCGAACTCCCCGGCGATCCGGATCGTTTCAGCAGCGATCGTCCCGGCCACCGGTCCCGGGAGGGTGCTCTCTCCCGACGGTCGCTCGGTCCATCCTCCCCACCGTTCGATCCAGCGCTCGGGCGTCACTCCTTCTCCGACGAGGGCGTCCCCCCGCCCCCGAACGGCCTCGATCACGACTTCGTTCAAACCCGTCATCGGGTTGCGGGAGAAAGCGACTCCCGACACAACCGGGGTGACCATCTCCTGCACCATCACGGCCATGGCGACCGGTTCGCCGTCACCCTTTCGCTTCCGATAGGTACCTACGATCGGGCTGTGAGCCGATGCCTGGACTTCGCGAATCGCCTCTGCCACCGCGTCGTGCCCGGAAACATCGAGGAAGGTGGCGAACTGGCCGGCGTACGATGACTCCAAGCCGTCCTCAACCGCGGCCGACGAGCGCACCGCCCACGGCCCGTCGTGCGGCAGCCAGGCGAGTAACCCGGAATGGCCGTGCTCGTCGGAGTTGGCCGGAAGTACCCAGGTGGTGGGAACCCGCCTCCCATGGTCGAGCAGCCATCGAATGTGTTGAGCTTTCGCACCGACAGGCGCGTCGGGATCGGAGAACCCAGTCAGTAGAACTGCTTCCATATGGATGCCGGCCCCTTTATGCTCATCCACCACGCTAAGTGGTTCCGTACATCGTACGGTACGGCGGCAAGGAATGGATGATGACGAACAAAGTTGCTGTTCTGCTCTGCGGATACGGTGAAGTCGAGGATTACGACGAGTTTGCCGAATACAACGAGAGGTCTTTCCGGCTGCTCGTTTCGAAGTCGATCAAGTTTCCGGACTTTTCGATTCCCTGGCTGTCCCGCCGTCTCGAACGCCAGCAGCGCAAGGAGTGGCACGCCGCCAATCATTACCACTCACCGCACAACGACATATTCGAACGTCAGCGGGAGGGAATCGAGCAGCGTCTCAAGGAGACCTACGGCGACGACGTGTCCGTGTTCAAGGCATACAACTTCGTCGAACCGTTCATGCCCCATCAGGTGCTGGCCGATATCAGGGAGCAGGGTTTCGACCGGGTGGTTGTGTATCCGTGGCTCGTGGTCGACTCAGTCTTCACCAGCGGCCTCGCCCTCGAGCAGATCAACGAGGCGTTGAATCCCGACGGCGCCTGGCTCAAAGACATTCGATATCTCCCTTCATTCTGGGAGCGTTCCGATTTTCAGGAACTCCTGGTCAGCCACATCGAAGGTGGCGTTGCCCCCCTTCTAGAACGATACGGGCCGTCCCAGGTCGGTATTGTGCTGTGCCTGCACGGTTGCCCCCTCGAGACCAAGGGTATGGAAACGGGTGTCAGGGAGAGCACTGCTCTGTATTACGCCGTGCAGGGACGACTCAACCGCCGCTTCCCTCTGGTCAGCCCTGGTTGGATGAACCACCCGGTTCCGGGTAAGTGGACCACACCGGACGTTGACCAGGCTGCAAAGAATCTGATCGGCCTCGGAGCGAAGGCGCTCGTGTTCATGCCGATCGGTTTCGTTACGGAGAACCACGAAACTCAGTTGGACATCGGCTACACGATCGACAAAGTCAGAGATCAGGTCGAAACCCTGCACCTCGCGACGCTCAACGAGCATCCGGAGCTGCTGGGCATGGGTGCTCGCTGGATTCATCCTTTGATCGACGAGCTCCGCGCCATCTGACCGAACGCACTGCTTGACGGCGCCTCCACCCTCGAGCTCTTTTCCTCATTCGATGTCCGGTGGCCGTTGAGTCGAGCTCAGTCGAGCCGACCCGGTCTTCAGCAGCTCGGAGAGAATCTCCTCTGTGTGCTCGCCGAGAGCCGGTGCCGGTCGTGGGGGCGATCCTGAGCGAAGCGGACCCTGGACGACCCGATAGCTTCCCTCGGGTGTTTCGACCTCTGCGACCATCCCGGTCTCCGTCGCATACGGCATGGCGACCGCCTGCAGCACCGTATTCAGCGGAGCGTGTGGAACTCCGGCTGCGCTCAACCGCTGCAGGGCTTCCATCGTCGACAGGCGGGCAATTGCTCCCTCGATCGCCGCATCCACCTCGGCGCGGGCTTCGGTGCGTTGATGATTGGTCCGAAAGCGCGCATCGCCGGCCATTGAGTCGAGGCCGATTGCCGCACAAAACAGGGGCCAGAACTTGTCGCCGATCACCGCGATCACGACCCAGCCGTCCGCCGTGGCAAAAGCCCGGTAGGGAACGATGTTGTGATGGCCGGAGCCCACCGGAGCCGGGTCGACACCCGTTCCCATTGCCGACGTAGCCATGTAGACCAGGAGGGACATGGCCGAATCGAGCAGCGGCACTTCGACATGCCGGCCCCGTCCGTCGCGCAGGCGGCCGGCGTAGGCGGCTACGCCTCCGAGCGCCGCCCATAGACCGGCGGCCAGGTCGCTGATCGCCACGCCGGCGCGAACCGGGGCACCCTCCTCCTCGCCGGTTATGGACATGATCCCGCTCTCGGCCTGGGCTATGAGATCGAACGAACCGTCTGCCGCACGCGCGCTGTTCCTGGCGTAGCCGGAGACCGTGACGACCACGAGCCGTGGATGGCGGGCGAGCAGATCGTCCGGTTCCAGGCTGAGTTTCCTGACCGCGGCCGGCCGGTAATTCTCTATGACGATGTCTGCGGTCTCGAGTAGTGCATCGAGAAAGGCGGAGCCATCCTCGGTGGTCAGGTCGAGGACTATCCCCCTCTTGCCGGTGTTGAGGGAAGAGAAGTAGAGAGACCTGCCGTCGATGAACGGTCCGATGCCGCGGGCCATGTCACCTTCGGGCGGTTCGACCTTGATCACGTCGGCGCCCATCTCGGCCAGAACCTGTCCCGCATACGGACCGGCAAGGACCCTGGACAGGTCGATCACCCGCACACCGTCCAGCAATCCGCTCATCCGGCGACCACCTGCTGAAGTACGTGAGCCCCGCAGAGACGGTCACCCGACAACGACCGGACCCCGTGGTCGAATTGGTCGATCCCCGGGGCATCCGGCCGCCCATCGATCCGTGCCCAGATGGATCTCAGCAGGTCGGAGAGCGCGTCCTGCTGCCGGTCGAGGAGTCCGGTCGATGTCCGGCCTTCGTTCGGGAAAGCAGGAGCAGGTTGGGCAGTGGCCGAGTCGAGGGCAGACTGCATCCGATCGACGGCCCGCCGGGCGTCCGCTCGCCACGTCATTCGAAGTCCCGCCGGGATTTCTCCAATAGTCGACGCGCCGCTCGCACCACGGCTTCGTCCACCATGTGTCCCTCGTCATCGGTGACCGCTCCGCGTCCCTCACTCAGAGCGGCTTCGTAGAGGTCGACCAGCTTCCGGGCCCGGGCCACGGCGTCGGGCGAAGGGGAGAAGACCTCGTTGTAGACGGGGACCTGGGCGGGATGTATGGCCGGCCGGCTGCCGAAACCGAGCGAGGCGAGCTCTTCCGTCTCCCTTCGCAGCACTTCGAGGTCCCTGAAGTTCGGTGACACCGGACCGAGCGGCTGCTCCAAACCGAGCGCCGCCGATGCCACGACGACCTGCATCCGCAGCGGCACCAGGGCGGTCACGTTCTTGGGGTCGATGCCCAGCTCGGCACTCAGGTCGAGTTCACCGATCATGAGCTGGGTGACACGCCGGCAGGCGCCGAGCTCCGCGATCTCGAGCATTGCCGGGGCCGTTTCGACGATCGGCAGGAGCCGGATCGAATTGCCGGGCATCCGGTTGGCAATCTCGACGTCGTCGAGGAGGCCGGCCGCCCGTTCGAGCTCTGCCGGCGTCGAAACCTTGGGGATCATGAGGCCGGCGGGCCGGCAAGCGCCGGCGGCCCAGACGTCGGGCTCGAACAGGTCACCGGGCCGGTTGACGCGAATCCAGAGGTCCGCCGGGGAGTCGACGAGCGCCGCGCCCCACGAGGCGAGGGTTGCGCGCGCCTCTTGTTTCGCAGAAGGTGCGACGGCATCCTCGAGGTCGACGATGATTGCGTCGGCTCCGCGAGAAGCGGCCCTGGCGATCATGTCGGCCCGGTCGCCCGGGACGAACAGGAAGCTCCGTGCTGGTGCCATGCCGCTTTCCTCTCCCTCGGACCCTCCCGGACGCCCCTCTTTGTAGCACTTCGGCAGGAGCCCGGTCGGGTTCGGTCGGTACAATCCCTCGCAGTCGGGGAGAGGAGCGTCGATGACCTCCGGCCTGCCGAGCGGGATGAGAGTCGCGGAAGGGGCCGCCCTCGTCGTGGGGAATACTCGGTCCGACGCAGGGACCGACGGGATCTCGAGCGAGGTCATCGACCTGAGCGCGGCGGAGGCCCGGAGACCTCACGACAGAAAGGTGGTGGCCGGTGCCGTTCGATGAGTGGATAGGCCGAAGTGAGGTGGTGGAAGACCTGATCACGTCTTGGCCGGTGGCGGCCCTGCAAGCAGTGTTCGACCTCGATCGGCCGATTCCGCGCCCGGGAGATCCGATACCTCCCATGTGGCACTGGCTGTTCTTCCTCTCGACCACGCGCCGGTCGCAGCTCGGACCGGACGGCCATGCGGTGCGCGGCGGGTTCCTTCCCCCCGTCGACTTGCCCCGGCGGATGTTCGCCGGCGGCCGGACCGAGTTCCTGGCTCCCGTGCGGGTCGGGCAAACCGCTCGACGCACGGGGACCGTGGTGAGAATCGAGGAGAAAGAGGGTCGCCGCGGCCCGCTGGTGTTCGTCACCGCACGGTTCGAAGTGTCGACCGAAGACGGCGTGGCGATCGTGGAGGAGCAGGATCTCGTCTACCGCGAGGCGGCGGCGGGCAGTCAACAGCCCCCGCCCGGTTCGGACCCCGTTCCGGAGGCGATGTGGGCGGAGACGATCACACCGGATCCGGTGATGCTCTTCAGGTTCTCCGCCCTCACCTTCAACAGCCATCGAATCCACTACGACTACCCGTATGTGACGGAAACCGAGGGATACCCAGGCCTGATCGTGCATGGTCCGATGACCGCCATGTGGCTGATCGGTCTCTGCACCGCCAACGATCCGCGACCCGTCTCTCGCTTCTCGTTCAGAGGCAGATCGCCCCTGTTTTGTGACGGTCCGGTCGGTCTGCGCGGCGGGATCGGCGACGGCGGATCCGCCGGCTTGTCTGCCTGGTCCCACGATCTTCGTCTGGCGATGACCGCTGAGGTGGAGGTCGGGTAGCTGCTGACCGTGAAGGTTCTAGGTTCTAGGTTCTAGGTTCTGAGTTCTAGGTTCTAGGTTCTAGGTTTTAGGTTCCAGGTGCCGGAAGATTTCGACCCGGAGCATCGGGAGGCAATTGCCAATTGCCAATCGCCTTTTCCTAGAGTCCGCTGGTGCGTTCTCTCGAAATAGTCCTTGCGTTTCTCGCTCTCGCTACCGCCGTACTGCCGCGACGCTGGACGGGCGCACGCATCGCCGCCGCGCTGGCGCTGCTGCCGGTCGGGGTAGTTCACGCCACCACCGAAGGTTGGCGCTGGCAGATGGTGCCCCTGTACCTGGTCGGATCGATCCTGTTCGCGGTGGCAGCCTGGGAGATGTTGAGCCCTGCCCCCGATTCACAGCCCTCGTCGGTCCTCGGCCGCTCACTCGGAGTGCTCGGTCTGGCGGCAGTCGTGCTGATTCCGGCTGCGGTACCGGTCTGGGAGCTGCCGGAGCCGACCGGCCCCTTCGGTATCGGAACGGTGAACACGGTCATGACGGACGGCGACCGGGTGGACCCGTACGACCCGTCCGGCCGGGATCGGCGGCTCGTCGTCCAATTCTGGTACCCGGCCGTACCCGACGACGACGCGCTTGCAGAACCGTGGCTGTCACAGCTGGATGTGGTCGGGCCCTCGATCGCAAGTGCCTTCGGCTTTCCGTCGTTCGCGCTCGGTCACGCCGATTTGATCAAATCACACAGCTACTCCCAGGCTGCCGTCGCCGGTGTGGAGTCCTTCCCGGTGGTCCTGTACTCGCACGGTTGGACGGGTCTGCGGACCAACGGTCTCGATCAGATCGAAGCACTCGTCAGCCACGGCTTCATCGTCGTGGCGGCGGATCACACATACGGTGCAGCCGCGACGGCTTTTCCGGACGGTGAGCTGGTGGTCTACGAGCCGACCGCGTTGCCCGAGTTCGGAACGGTCCCCGACGAGGAATACGACGAAGCGGCCGTGTTGCTGGTGGCAACCTATGCGGCGGACCTTCACTTCATCCTGGACGAACTCCAGCGTCTCAACGGTGATCCCGGCTGGCTGCTGTCCGGACGCCTCGATCTCGATCGCATAGGCGTGTTCGGGCACTCGACGGGCGGTGGGGCAGCCGTCTCCGCCTGCGCGACAGACGGTAGGTGTGATGCCGTCGCCGGACTGGACCCCTGGGTCGAGCCGGTGCCACAGGAGATTCTCGACGGCGGCATCGATATTCCGTTTCTGGCGATCAGAAGCGCGGAATGGTTCGAGTACGACAACGACCCGGTCCTCCAAGCGTTCGCCGGTCGTTCGTTGCGGACCGATCTCCTCGGTCTGATCGGAGGCGGCCATCAGGACTTCACGGTTCTTCCCCGGTTCAGCGCCGTGTCGGCGCTGCTCGACGTGAAGGGGTCGATCGGGTCGGATCGGGCATCCGAGATCGTGAACACGTATCTGGTCCGGTTCTTCGATGCACAACTGAACGGAGGGCCGGACTTGTCGTCCGACCCTCTGTTCGAGGAAGTGTGTGTCGGGCTCTGTGAGATCCCCGACGGGTAAGTTCCGTAGTCCCCCTCTGCCTCGAGGACTCGGCATCTCCCCCGCTCCGCGGGGGAGAAACGGGTGGTACGGGCGCTGTCGCGTCTTCTCGTAGGAGGTGGGGGAGTCCCGAAGGGAGCGAAGCGACCGAAGGGGAGGGAGCGGCCACCACCGGTCACTCTCTGTTTCGCGTTTGTTTCTCTCCCGTTGGCGGTCACGAAAGCTTGGCACCGCACACTTCTCTTCATGCCCGGATAGACCGGGCGGAGAGAGAGGCGAATCATGAAGAAGCGGATTAGCAGCCTGGCGGTGGTGACCGTGCTCGCCATCGGCGGTGTGATGGGAACGGCGGCGGTTGCGTCGGCCTCCGAGACGGCATTCCTGTGCCCGGTTGTCGGTGACGGGGTACTCAACGCCGATGCTCACAACGGCGACCATGGCGTCTCGGCGATCAACCCGCCTGTCGGCACCTCCTTCCTTCCTGGCAAGAACCAGGCCGGAGTGCATGCGAATGACAACGCCCACAACACTCAGAACCCCGACAGTGAGACGGCAGGTCCAGGCCACAACCCAGACTTTTCGCCGATCTGGCCCGGCTAGTTCGGACGCTCAGACGCAGAATTGGCCCGGGAGGTTCTCCTCCCGGGCCGATCGTTTCCTACCATGATCACGATGTCTGACCGAAACGTGACCGTCCTGGTCGTTGATGACGAACCCATGGTGCGCGAGGTGGTGACTCGCTATCTGGAACACGACGGGTTCCTGGTTACGGCCGTCGAAGACGGAAGAGCCGCGCTCAAGGCGGTCAAGGCATCAGCTCCCGACCTGATCATCCTCGACATCATGCTGCCCGAGGTCGACGGCCTCGATGTGCTCACGCAGCTGCGGCTGTCGGGCGACGTTCCGGTCATTCTCCTGACCGCACGGACCGCAGAGGCCGACCGCATCCTCGGGCTCGAAATGGGCGCCGACGACTATGTTCTCAAGCCGTTTTCGCCCAGGGAGCTGACCGCCCGTGTCAGGTCGGTTCTCCGGCGCAGCTCCAGGGAGCCTGCAGGCAAGCGCCTGGAGTTCGAGGGACTGGCGATCGATCCGGGCACCCGAGAGGTCCGGGTGGACGGCGAGCTGGTCGAGTTGACCGCACGCGAGTTCGATCTGCTCGCCTTCTTGGCCGCTTCGCCCCGGCAGGTCTTCTCGAGGGCGCAGCTTCTCTCCCAGGTTTGGGAGTCTTCTCCCGAATGGCAGGACCCGGCCACGGTCACCGTGCATGTGCGCAGGGTCCGGCAGAAGATCGAACCGGATCCGGACAATCCCAGGCGTCTGCTGACGGTGCGCGGGGTCGGCTACCGGTTTGAACCATGAGACTCCTGATACCGCTGTCGGCCCTGCTGGTCGCACTCGTTCTGCTGATCACCGAGGCCACCATGCAGCCCAGCCCGGCCGACCGGGCTCTCCTCTACGGCATCTTCGCCGGCGCCGCCGTCCTGACCCTGCTGGTCGGGTGGCGGCTCCCTGCTCTTACCCGGAAGTTCCAGACGTTGCGCACCACGCTTCAGATCGTCGGCCTGGCTGCGGTCGTCATCGCCGCGGCTGCCGTGTCCGTGTCCGCCGTCACGATGTTCCTGTCGACCCACGATCTCCGTCTGGTACTGGTTGCTCTGTTGTTGGGGGTCGGTTTGGGAGTTGCTCTGGCGGTGACGGTCACGCGGCCCCTGGCAGCCGATCTGGCGGATCTGGCGGCCACGGCTGCGCGAGTCGGGGCGGGGGATCTCTCCTCCCGTCCGATGATCGACAGGGCCGACGAGGTAGGCGACGTTGCCAGAGCAATGGACGCCATGATCGACCAGCTGGAAGCGGCGAGGGGCTTTCGTGAGAAGTCGGAGGCAGACAGGCGGGAGTTTCTGGCCGCGGTCGGCCACGACTTGCGAACCCCGCTGACGTCGATGCGCGCCGCCGTGGAGGCGATTCAGGACGGGCTTGCCTCCGATCCCGACCGCTACCTGCAGTCGGTGGCGAAGGATCTGGACACCATGTCTGTGCTCATCGACGATCTTTTCGAACTGGCCAGGCTCGAGGCGGGCGAGGAGCCGGCCGACAGAATCGAGGTCGACCTGGCGATGGTCGCCGCCGATGTCGCGACGGCAATAGCACCGCTTACGGAACCTCGTTCGATCTCGATTCAAACCTCAGGTTCTGCTGTTGTGGTGGCGAGCGAGTTGGGAATGACCCGTGTGTTCCGCAATCTCCTCGACAACGCGGTCAGGCACTCGCCGGCCGGAGGCGCCGTCGGGGTCGAAATCATCGAAGACGGCGTGTCGGCGACCGTCACCGTCTCCGATGAGGGTTCCGGGTTTCCCCGGGACTTCCGGGCATCGGCGTTCGACAGTTTCACGAGAGCCGACCCCGCCCGACGGCGGGGAGGCTCCGGTCTCGGACTCGCTATAGCCAGAGCGGTGGTTGAAGCCCACGGCGGAAGCATTTGGATTCTCGACGGGGACGGCGGGCGGATCGCCTTTCGACTTCCGGTTTTCGGCCTCGACACCGCCCAGGATGCTACAACGAGCAGTTAATGACGCTAACTTGTGGCATCTACGGGGTGATGAGAACCATCCCGCGAACCGAGGAAGGGTTTCTATGAGGCAATCAATGAGAATTGTTGTCCTCTTCCTGGTGTTTGCGATGATCGCGGCAGCCTGCGGCGACAGCACATCGGACACCACGGAAGCAGACACTCAAGATACGACTGCTCCGACAACTGCTACCACCGCGGCGCCGACCACCACGACCGAACCGGCCGAACCGGACCCCGAGTTCGAGGGGTACGTACTCGATGCAGGCGGTTGTGACTACGGCGGCCGTGTGGAGAAGATCACGGCGATCGACGAGTTCACGGTCGAGTTCGACCTTTGTGGGCCTCACCCGGCGTTCCTTGCACAGATAGCGTTCGACGTTTTCGGCATTCAGCCGGAAGAGCATCTCGAGGAAACCGGCGGCGCGCCGCTGGACAACCCCGTCGGAACCGGTCCGTACATGCTCGAACAGTGGGTACGCGGTGACTCCGTCGTATTCACCCGCTTCGACGACTACTACGGTGAGAAGCCCGCCCACACGACGGCAGTGCTTCGCTGGGCAACAGAGAGTGCCGGGCGTCTGCTCGAACTCCAGTCGGGCAACGTGGACGGTATTACGTTCCCGGGCACGGAGGACCTGGAGACGATCGAAGCCGATCCGAATCTCACGTTGATCCAGAAGCTCGAGCCGAACATCTTCTACGTCGGATTCACGAACATCTTCCCGCCGTTCGACAACGTCGATGTGCGCAAGGCGATAGCTCTCGGGATCGACCGTCAGCGGCTCGTCGACACGTTCTACGCACCCGGATCTGTAACGGCATCCCATTTCACCCCGTGCTCGGTGGAGAATGGTTGTGAAGGGGAAGACTGGTACGACTTCGATCCCGAAGCGGCGAAAGCCCTTTTGGCTGATGCCGGCTTCCCGAACGGGTTCTCGACGTCGATCTACTACCGCGATGTCACCCGCGGCTATCTGCCGACACCGGGCGACGTTGCCGCCGACATTCAGGCACAGCTCAAGGACAACTTGAACATCGATGCTGAGATCGTCCAGATGGAGTCCGCCGAGTTCATTCAGGCCTGTTCGACGGCCGGTACCTGTGATGGTCTCCACCTGCTCGGATGGACGGGCGACTATCCGCACGTCACGAACTTCCTGGACTATCACTTCGCCGAGAGCAATGCGCAGTTCGGAACTCCGCACCCGGAGATCTACGAACCGCTGCTCGAAGCGTCGGAGACACCGGACCCGGTCGCGGCAGCTCCTTTGTATGAGGCAGCCAACAACGCCATCAAGGCTCTGGTGCCGATGGTGCCGATTGCCCATGCGGGTGCCTACTTCGCGGCGAGCGCGTCGGTCGACGGTGCGTATGCTCCGCCGTGGGGCCAGGTGAAGTTCAAGTTCTGGGACAACGGCAATGACACGTTGGTGTTCATGCAGGGCAATGAGCCCATCTCGTTGTACTGCTCCGACGAGTCAGACGGTGAATCGCTGCGTGCCTGTTCGCAGGTCGTGGAGGCGCTGTATTCCTACGATCAGGAAGGCAATGCGCAGCCGCAGCTGGCTACCGAATGTGTGCCGAACGATGATCTGAGCGTGTGGACCTGTTCGCTGCGCAGCGGCGTGACGTTCCACGACGGGTCGACGTTCGATGCCAACGATGTCGTCGCCTCGTTCACTGCAGGTCTCGACGCAGCAAGCCCGCTCCACGTCGGTAACACCGGCGTGTTCGAGTACTACTGCTACCTGTGGAACAAGTGCATCAACGAACCCGAGAGCTAGACCGTATAGCTCCGTAATGACACGAAAGGGGAGGCGCTCCGGCGCCTCCCCTTTTTTCCGGGTCAGAACCCCGGCGACTGATTGCGAACCTCTAACATCCCTCCACAGTGCTCAGATTCATAACCCGACGTCTACTGCTCGCCATCCCGGTTCTGATCGGGATCGTCGTTGTCGTCTTCTTCCTCATCAGAGCTATCCCCGGTGACCCATGTACGTCGATGCTGGGCGAGCGAGCAACGGTCGAGGCGTGTGAGAGGTTCAATGAGGCCAAGGGCCTGAACGAGCCGATCTGGGTGCAACTCGGCATCTATATGAAGGACATCGTCTTGTTCGACCTGGGTGACTCGGTGCGCTTCTCCAGGCCCGTGAATCAACTCTTGATCGAGCGGCTTCCCTTGACGACGGAGCTGGCGGTCAGCGCGCTCGCTCTGGCAGTGGCGGTCGGGGTTCCGCTCGGCGTCGTGGCGGCCCGCAGACACAACACTGTGGTCGACACGGGAACGATGGCCCTCGCCAACGTCGGAGTCTCGATGCCCGTGTTCTGGCTGGGCTTGATGCTTGCCTACGTGTTCGCTCTGCTGCTGCGAGACACGGCGTTCGCGCTTCCGCCATCGGGACGCCTGGCCGCCGGTGTGTTCTCGGTCCCGTACTACGAGGTATGGGGGTGGCAACTGGAGGAAGGTTCAGGATGGGCCACCTTCCACGAGTACATCTCCAATCACTACATCTTCAACAACCTCATTACCGGCAACTGGGAAGTGTTCCGTGATGCGGTCAAGCACATGATCCTCCCGGCCGTCGCGCTGGCAACGATTCCGCTGTCGATCATCGCCCGCATCACGCGCAGTTCGCTTCTCGAAGTGATGGGCAAGGACTACATTCGCACGGCTCGTGCAAAGGGCGTGAAGGAGCGGACCGTTGTCCGCGGTCATGCGTTCCGCAATGCGATGCTGCCGGTAGTGACGATCATCGGCCTGCAATTGGGAGCTCTGCTGGGTGGGGCGGTCCTCACCGAGACGGTGTTCAACCTCGGTGGTGTCGGCCGGGCGCTCTTCGATGCGATCACCGGCCGCGATTACGCGATCGTGCAGGGCTTCACCGTGGTCGTGGCAGCCGGTTACGTGATCGTGAACCTGCTGGTGGACCTTTCGTATGCGTATCTCGACCCAAGGATCAGGCTCGAATGACGATGCTCAGCCGCCGTGAGGCCCTCGACAAACTGCTTGCAGAGATGAGCGATGTCGATCGCCTCTTCGAGAAGCCCCTGAGTCAGTGGCGGTTGGCCCTGCGCCGATTCCGGGGCCGCAAGTCGGGGATGATCGGACTCGGCATAGTCAGCACGTTGATCCTGATCGCCGTCCTCGCTCCGTTGATCGCTCCGTACGGTCCGACCGACATCTTGATCGGCAAGGAAGACGTGGGGCGATACGACTCGCCGTGTGTGCACCTGCTCGGATGTGACGAAGAGATCCCCCAGCACATACTGGGAATCGACGGAAACGTCAGGGACGAGTTCTCGCGCATCATCTTCGGCTCGCGGGTCAGCCTGACGCTCGGGTTCTTCACCGTGACGCTGGCGCTGGTGGTCGGCGCGGCCATCGGAGCACTGGCCGGTTTTCGGGGCGGGTGGTTCGACAACATCGTCATGCGTTTCATGGACGTGATACTCGGCTTTCCGTCGCTGTTGCTGGCGATTGCGATCGTGGCGGTTCTCGGACCGGGACTCCGAAACGCTCTGATAGCAATCGCGATAGTCACCATGCCGGGCTATGCCAGGGTGATGCGCGCCCAGGTGCTGGCCATCAAGGAGAGCGACTTCGTCTCTGCATCCCGGGCACTGGGTGCGTCCTCGATGCAGACACTCATCCGGCGGGTCATTCCCAACGCACTGACCCCGCTGGTCGTGCTCGCCACCCTCGGTGTGGCCACTGCCATCCTCGAAGCAGCCGGCCTGTCGTTTCTCGGTTTGGGAGCACAGCCTCCCATGGCCGAATGGGGCTCGATGCTCGCTTCGGAACGCAACCAGGTCTTCACTGCGCCCCATCTCGTCTTCTTTCCCGGTCTGGCGATCATGATCACCGTGCTCGGTTTCAATCTCATGGGTGACGGTCTGCGCGACGCCCTCGACCCGACTTTGAACCGATGACTGCTGCACCGACCCCAGACAAGGTGAGCGTCGATGTCCGTCGTGCGGGTGAGGTCGGTGAGCGACTGCTCGAGATCCGCGGGCTGAAGACCCACTTCGATACGCGCGACGGTGTCGTAAAGGCGGTCGACGCAGTCGACCTGCACGTGGATCGAGGCGAAGTGCTGGGCATCGTGGGCGAGTCGGGTTGCGGCAAGTCGGTGACCTCGCTGTCGGTGATGGGTCTGATTGCCCATCCCGGGTCGATCGTCGCCGGGGACGTCATCTTCAACGGCAAGAACGTGACCGATATGAAGAAATCCGAAGTTCGGAGCTTGCGCGGCGAACACATTTCGATGATCTTCCAGCAGCCTGCCAGCGCGCTGAATCCCGTCTACCGCGCCGGGGCGCAGATCAAGGAGGTCTTCGAACTCCACCGCGATTGGTCGAAGGACATCGAGGATCAGAAGGTTATCGAGATGCTCGCCAAGGTCGGCATACCCGATCCAGAGACGCGGGCGAGGGCCTATCCACACGAGCTATCCGGTGGAATGGCCCAGCGCGTGATGATCGCAATGGCGCTTGCCTGCGAGCCGGAGCTGCTGATTGCCGATGAGCCGACCACCGCGCTGGATGTCACCATCCAGGCACAGATTCTCGACCTGATCCGCGATCTACAGAAGTCTTCGAACACGGCCGTCCTGCTGATCACCCACGACCTTGGTGTCGTCGCCGAGATGGCCCATCGGGTGGCAGTCATGTATGCAGGCGAAATCGTCGAGGAGTCCGACGTACGGACCATCTTCAAGAACCCGATGCACCCCTACACCCAGGGGCTGGTCGGATCGATCCCTGTGCTCGGAAAACTGAAGAATGTGCTCGACACGATTCCGGGTGTGGTGCCCTCGCTGATCGATCTTCCGCTCGGCTGCCGGTTCGCCTCCCGGTGCGTCGATCGTGTGCAGAACGACCTGGAGATCTGCATGTCCAGGAAACCCGAACTCCTCGATGTCGCCCCCGGGCACAAGGTGCGATGCTGGCTCTACCAGGATGGTTCCTCCGATGGCTGAGAATCTCGTAGAGATACGCAACCTCGTCAAGCAGTTCCCGGTGAAGGGTGGACTGTTTCAGCGTCAGATAGCCACGGTCAATGCAGTAGCCGACGTCGATCTCGACATTCGCAAAGGTGAGACGGTCGGTCTGGTGGGGGAGTCGGGGTGCGGCAAGACGACGCTCGGGCGGATGCTCGTCCGCCTTCTCGAGCCGACCAGCGGCACGATCAGCTTCGACGGCGAAGACATCACGCATGTGCACGGTCAGGAGCTCAAACGATTCCGTCGTCGTATGCAGTTCATCTTCCAGGATCCCTATGGGTCTTTGGATCCGCGTACGCAGGTCGGCGACTCGATCGCCGAAGGGTTGCGTTTGCACGGGGTCGGCGACAAGGACGAACGCCACCAGCGGGTGACGGACATGCTCGAGCTGGTCGGTCTGCAGGGTGCGCACGCCGGCCGCTATCCCCATGAGTTCTCCGGCGGTCAGCGCCAGCGGATCGGGATCGCCCGGGCTCTGGTGCTGAAGCCGGACCTGGTTGTGGCCGACGAGCCGGTGTCCGCCCTGGATGTCTCGGTGCAGGCCCAGGTGTTGAACCTGTTGAAGGAGCTTCAGTCGGAGCTGAACCTGACGCTGCTGTTCGTTGCACACAACCTGGCGGTGGTCGAGCACATCTCCGACAAGGTGGCGGTGATGTATCTGGGTCGGATCGTGGAGATGACGGATCGAGACACGCTCTACCGGCAGCCGCTGCACCCATACACCGAGGCGTTGTTGTCGGCGATCCCGATTCCTGATCCGGACCGTCCGAAGAACCGGCAGATCCTCAGCGGGGAAATCCCGTCACCGTTGAATCCGCCCGTGGGTTGTCATTTCCATCCTCGTTGCCCGATCGCCGTCAAAGGCGTCTGCAACGTCGAGGTGCCGCAGTTGCGCGGCTCAGAGGGCAATGTGGAGCACTTCGCGTCGTGCCACCTCCGCACCGGCGATCACCAGAGCCTGAACCCCCAACGCACCTGAAGATCCCCGTTTTCGCGCGACATTCCGACCCTATCGGTACCGAATGTCGCGCGAAAACGGGGTTATTTGCGGATGAGACGCCGCTGTTCCTTGATGAGTTCCAGGTTGGGTGTCGAAATCTGCTCGTAGGTGACGTAGGCGGCCGGGTTGACGGACTTGATGATCCGCATGACCTCCTGAGCCCGCTTCCTCGGGATGACGGTGAAGGTTATTCGAACTGCACCGTCCATCCCCTCCGCGTTGACGACCGTTGCTCCAAAGCCGGCCTCCCGGAGAGCGTGAGCCGCCGGCGGGCTCTCGACGGGAGCAACGATCTGGAGGAGGCTGTCACCGAGGGCCAGCCAGCGTTCGACGGTCCCACCGAGCATCGTTCCGGCCGCGAACCCTCCGGCAAAAGCGACGATCTTCAGCGGTGAGTCGAGGTTGCTGAGGACCTGGCCCGCGGCCAGAACCCACACCAGCGACTCGAAGAATCCGAGCGTGCCGGCGAGGAGCCGCCGCCCGCGGACCAGCATGACGATGCGCAGCGTGCCGAGAGTCTGGTCGGTCACGCGCATCAAGAAGATCAAGAGTGCGGAGAGGAAGAGAGCCATAGGTCGCAGAGTGTAGGTGTGCTGAGGGCTTCTCCGTTCCTCCGGCGGGCGGCCCCTCTTGCGCTAGCCCTCGTTGCGGCCGTCCGGGGCCCGCCGGAACAACGCCATCCCGGCCAGCGTGATCCCCAGCACGATCGCCGAGGTGTACCACCAGACGGGTCCGGAACCGAGTGACGGGCGCATCGGCTCGGTGATCAGCCGGATCAGTCCTGCCGCGGCCAGGGCCAGCCCGGCCGGCAACCCGCCACGGCCAATCCGGCGGATCACGAGGAGCAACCCGCCGGCGGCCAGCAGGACCAGCAGTGCTGCGTAGAGCTCCGTCGGATGCCGGGTGAGATCCGATCCGGGCTGGGCAACCGCCCACGGCAGGTCGCTGCGGGTGCCGAGGCAGGTACCCCTGAAAACGCATCCGCCGTGCCAACCTGCAAGGCCGGCGAGTATCGCAGGCGACATCAGATCGAGTGTGGCGGGGAGCGAGCGGCGGGTTGCCCAGGCGAGGAACCCCAAAGCGCCGAGCGACGCGAAGCCCGTGTCGACTCCTCCCCTGATCAGGATGATGTCCGCCGGGTGAGTCACAGGGTTGGTGCCGGTCAGGAGCATCGCGGCGATGCGTCCGGCCACCAACCCGAACACCGTTGCCCCCAGAACGGTGTCGAATGACCGTTCGTCCGGACCGAGGCCGAGGCGCCGTTCGAACCAGAGCATCAGCCAGATTGCGCCTACCGCCAGAAGGGCCGCCCAGAGCAGAGTGAACTCCATCAAGCGCTCCTGGAGGATGGTTCTAGTACCTGCAACGTCGGACTCTCATCGGTTCAGGATCTCGTCTATCTGGAGCGACAGGGTGCGCTCGTCGATCACACCATTGTGCCGGTGGATCAGTTCGCCGCTGGCGGTGAAGAAGTAGGTGATCGGCACTCCGACTCCCCCCAGGGCGGAACGCACGGCACCGGAACGATCGAAGTAGTTGTCGAACTCCAGTCCGTATTCGGCGATGAACGCCCGCGCCGCATTCTGAGTGTCCTCGATGTCGATCCCGATGAAAGTCACCTCGTCGCCGAAGGCCTCGTGAGCGGCAGACAGCAACGGGGCCTCAGACCTGCACGGGATGCACCATGAGGCCCATACATTGAGCACGAGGGGATCGCCGGAGCTCAGCAGATCACTGAGGATGGCGTCGTCGATCGCAGGCAACTCCGGCACGTCTGCCGGTGCGGCAGTTCCGCAGGCGGCCAGCACCAGAGCGAGACCGAGGCCCGCCAGCATTCGGCGAATCACGGGTTCGCCCGAGGAACCCGAACGGTGAAGGTCGAACCCCGGCCGGGTCCGGCCGAATCCACCGACAGTTCACCGCCATGCGATCGGATGATGGTCCTGGAGATAGTCAGGCCGATTCCCGAACCGGTGAAGGCGACTCCCCGGCCTTCGACCCGGTGGAATCGTTCGAATATCTGCTCGAGCTCATTAGCGGGTATCCCTTCGCCTGTGTCGTGAACCGAAACCGCACACGTAGAGGCGTCGGCGGTGGCATTCAACCAGACTCTGCCCCCTGCCGGAGTGTGAATCAGCGCATTGCCGACCAGGTTGGTGAAGGCCTGTGCAAGGCGGTCGGGGTCTCCGCGCACCGGCAGGTCCGGCATCGGTCCGAGAGATAGCACGACGTCCTGGTCGTGGAACTGCGGCCGCAGCCTCTCCGCGGCGCGGCAGGCTACCCGACCCAGATCGACGGTGTGCAGGTCGAGGATCAGCGCGCCCTCTTCTGCACGGGACAGCAGCGCCAGATCTGCGGTGAGCCTCTTCAGCCGGGTGGCTTCGTCTGCAACCTCCGTGAAGACCTCCGGTGTGGGTTCGAATACCCCGTCGATCAAACCCTCCATGTAACCCTGGATGGTCGTCAACGGCGTCCGCAGTTCATGGGCGAGATCCGACATCAGCCTGCTTCTCTGCTGTTCGGTCCGTTCGAGCGTCTCACCCAGTGCGTTGACGTCGGCTGCCAGTTCGGCGAGTTCGATCTCATTCGGGATCGGGACGCGCTCCCCGTAGCGACCTTCGGCCAGCCGTCGTGTCGCCAGCTGCACGTTTCGCAAGGGCTTCAGGACCCTTCGCGAAGTGACTGCGGCGAGGATGGTCGCCAGTACGAAGCTGACAACAAACGCCACCCAGAGACCTGCATCGAGGGCCTTGTCCAGTGCGGCTTCGAGGTCAACCACGACGGTGGTGGTATCACTGCTGCCTGCCGGACCCCGGGGGCCCTGCTGGGCTGCCTCGATGGGGTTCGTCAAAGCCGCTCCCGATCCGGGAGTCCGAGCGCTCCCGACGGATCCGCCTGTCGTGCCGGACTCGCCCGTTCCACCCGTGGTGCCCGGTCCGCTGGTGGTGCCCGGTCCACCCGTGGTGCCCGGTCCACCCGTGGTGCCCGGTCCGCCGGTGGTGCCCGGTCCGCTGGTGGTGCCCGGTCCGCCGGGAGCCGACCCGGGAGTGGTCGTCGACGCGGAGTCGCCGTCGCCCGGTGTCGATGAGCCGACCGTCGATGAAGGTGGCATGGTTGGTGTATCGGGATCATCTACCGATCCGGGCTGCTCGGCAACGGAGTTGGGGACGGTTTCTCGACTCAATCCGTGTTGCTGCCCGATCCTCTCCACCTCAGCCTCGAACTCGGAAGGAACGAGCACCTGGAGGGCAACTGCCATCACGGCCAAGGTCACCACCGTCACCGCGAGATAGGACAGAAGCAGCCGG
Source organism: Acidimicrobiia bacterium (assembly GCA_035471805.1). Taxonomy (NCBI): domain Bacteria; kingdom Bacillati; phylum Actinomycetota; class Acidimicrobiia; species Acidimicrobiia bacterium. The sequence goes on from DATIPS010000002.1 coordinate 43,872, forward strand.
ACCTCGAGACGGCGCAGGAGCTTCATGGCTCGAGGAGGAACTTGTAGCCCACACCGCGCGCCGTCCCGACGATGGCAGGTTGAGAAGCATCATCGGCGAGCGCCCTACGCAGATTCCGGATGTGAACGTCCACCACCCGTTCATCGCCGAAGAAATCCCAGCCCCAGACTCGTTCGAGGAGCTGCCGCCGGCTGAAGACACGCCCGGGTTCAGAAGCCAGGGCGGCCAGGAGATCGAACTCCAGAGCCGTGAGATCGACGATCCTGCCGCCCTTCGTGACCTCGCGGCGGTCCTGGTCGATACGCAGGTCGCCGAAGTCCATCCGGGTCGCGTCGGGCTTGCCACCGCCCCGATCGCGGCGCAGAACCGCCTTCACCCTGGCGAGCAGCTCGCGGGGGCTGAACGGCTTGGTCAGGTAATCATCAGCGCCGACGGAGAGTCCGATCAGCTTGTCGACTTCTTCGGCCCTTGCGGTGAGCATCACCACGTACACATCGGAGAAGGTCCGGATCTCGCGGAGCGCCTCGATGCCGTCGAGGCCCGGAAGCATGATGTCGAGGACGACGAGATCGGGTTGATGAACACGCACACTCTCGATTGCTTCCCGGCCGGTGGCGGCTTCGAGGACGGAGAAGCCATCCTTCTCGAGATAAGCGCGTACCAGTTGCCGGATCTTTCGCTCGTCATCAACGACCAGAATCGTTCGATCACTCACATGTTCATCCTACGCAGCCGTCCCGCGCTCTTTGCTCGGGCACGGTGAATGGGAGGCGTGGGGTTCCGGCGAAGGAGGCTTCGACTCGGCTAGGTTCAGGCCATGGCACGCAGGCCGCATACAATCGCGATGGTTCTGGCAGGGGGAGAGGGCAACCGCCTGTTCCCGCTCACCAGATCGAGGGCCAAACCGGCCGTCCCGTTCGGCGGCCACTACCGGTTGGTCGACTTCGTGCTCTCGAATCTGGTCAACGCCAACTACCGGCGCATTGCGGTGCTCACCCAGTACAAGAGCCACAGTCTCGACGTGCATCTCTCGCAGACATGGAGATTGTCGCCCATTCTCGGCAGCTACGTCACGCCGGTACCGGCGCAGATGCGGCGCGGCCCGCACTGGTACGAGGGCAGTGCCGACGCGATCGCCCAGAACCTGAACATTCTCAGCGATGAGAACCCCGACTACGTGATTGTGTTTGGTGCCGATCACATCTATCGCATGGATCCGGCGCAGATGGTTCGGCAGCACATCGACTCCGGGACAGGGGTCACGGTGGCTGCCATCCCTATTCCGATCGAAGGAGCCTCCCAGTTCGGGATCATCGACGCAGCTCCCGACGGCACTATCAGACACTTCCTCGAGAAACCGGCCGATCCCCCTTCCATGCCGGGCAGGCCCGACATGGCCTACGCCTCGATGGGCAACTACGTGTTCGACGCAGCCGTTCTCCGTGAGATCGTCCTGGCCGACGCCGAGGACGAGGATTCGCGACACGACATCGGCGGCAATCTGATGCCGATGATGACCGAGATGGGTCGGGCCCGTGTCTACGACTTCCACGACAACGAGGTACCGGGCCAGGAAGAGCCGGAACGCGGCTACTGGCGCGACGTCGGAACACTCGATGCGTATTACGAGGCCTCCATGGACCTGATTGCCACTTCTCCGATATTCAATCTCTACAACGAGGAATGGCCGATCTTCACCTGGCATTTCCCGTGGCCGCCCGCCAAGTTCGTGCACGATGAAGACCAGCGGCGCGGCACGGCGATCAACTCGATCGTGTCCAACGGGGCGATCATTTCCGGGGGTTCGGTCCGCGGGTCGATCATCTCACCCGAGGTGAGGGTCAACTCCTACGCCTCGGTCGAAGACTCGGTCTTGATGGACGGGACGGTCATAGGGCGCGGCGCAGTCGTCCGGCGGGCGATCATCGACAAAGATGTGACCGTTCCAGACGGTTTCCAAATCGGCGTGGACCTGGAGGCGGACCGGGAACGTTTCACGGTCTCCGAGAACGGAATCGTGGTCGTGGGCAAGAACCATCTGATCGAGTAGATCACCCGGGCCGCTGGCCTGCTGGCGCCACGGCCAATTGCCAATTGCCCTCTTGCATGTCGTAGCCTTGCTCCGATGTCTTCACCACCGGTCACCGACCCGCCTTCGCTCGACGTTGCCCTGCTGGGCCGCGGTCGCGATCTGATCGCCAGGCAGCTTCGAAGGGCTCCGAAGCAGTTCGCTCTGGGTGGTGCCGGGACCGTCCTCTTCGCGGTGATGACGATCGTTTCGTCCTATGTGATCGGCTGGATCACCGACGACATCCTGCTGCCCGCCATCGACGCCGGAGAGGTCGGGGCCGCCACGCTGGCCGGCGGTGCGGCGGCGGTGATCGGGGTCGCGCTGGCCAGGGCCCTCGGGATAACTCTGCGCCGCTACGGAGCGTACGCCGCGCAGTACCGGTTGCAGGCGCGCGACCGCACCGAGGTGACCGACCGCTACCTCCAGCTTCCGATCGAATGGCATCGCCGCCACCCGACCGGGCAGTTGCTCGCCAACGTCAACGAGGACGTCGAAGCGGCCTCCTTCATAGCTGCGCCGTTGCCGATGGCGTTCGGGGTCATAGTGATGCTCGTGATCACCGCAACCCTGCTCGTGCTGACCGACCCGTTTCTGGCGATCGTCGGCTTCGCGGTCGGACCGGCCATCCTGATCGTCAACTTCTTCTATCAGAGGCGAATGAGGGCGGTCGCTGCCAGAGCCCAGCGGCTCCGGGCCGAAGTAGCCGAGATTGCTCACGAGTCGTTCGACGCCGCTCTGGTGGTCAAGACGCTCGGTCGGGAGGATCAGGAGGTCGGCAGGTTCGGCGAACGGTCCGATGCTCTACGTGATCGGATGGTCGAGGTCGGTTCGTTGCGGGCGATATTCGATCCGCTCATGGAGGCGCTGCCGAGCATCGGCATTCTGGCGGTGCTGGCGGTGGGGGCGTGGCGGGTCGAGCAAGGAGCCGTAACGGCCGGGACGATGGTGACCTTCGCCTACCTCTTCCGTCTGGTCGCCCTTCCGATGCGCGTGTTCGGGTGGCTGCTCGGGGAAATGCCGCGCTCGGTCGTGGGCATGGACCGGATAGACGGAGTGCTCCAGGAACAGGGCACCGTGGTGTACGGAGTGCAGGAGAGCGGTCGCGGCGGCGGTGCGGCGGCGAGTGTCGATTCCGTCGGGTTTCAGTACCCCGAGACCCGCACCGACGATCTCTCCGGGTTCGGTGATACGGGTGCTTCCACGTACACGGACGACCGGCGCGGTGTGGAATCGGTGACGCTCAGCGTTGCGCCGGGTCGAACGGTGGCACTGGTCGGCCCAACGGGATCCGGCAAATCGACTCTTGCCCATCTGATGGTGCGGCTGTTCGATCCGGACCGTGGAGAGATCTGTCTCGACGGTCACGGTCTCGCCGACCTTCAGCGAACGGAACTCTCGGATGCGGTCAGTCTGGTCTTCCAGGAAGTGTTCCTGTTCGACGACACCGTCTACAACAACATCTCGCTCGGCGGCGACTACAGCTACGAACAGGTGCTGGCCGCCGCCGAGCTCGCCCACGCCGATGGGTTCATCTCCGACCTGCCCGAAGGGTTCGACACTCTGGTCGGCGAGCGGGGCGCCTCGCTTTCGGGCGGGCAGCGTCAACGGATCGCCCTGGCCAGGGCGCTGATCCGGCACCCGCGCCTGCTGGTGCTGGACGACGCCACATCCGCCGTCGACCCCTCAATCGAACAGGACATACTCTCCGGTCTGGCGGAACTCGACACGACGGTGGTGATCGTCGCCTACCGGCGTTCCTCGATAGTCCTCGCCGACGAGGTCATCTACATCGAGGACGGCAGGGTCATCGGTCGCGGACCTCATGACGAGCTGTACCGGAGTCTGGCGCCCTACCGGGGACTCATCGACGCCTACGAACAAGAGGAATCCCGATGACCATCGCCGCCCAGCAAGCCGAACGGCGCGGTGCGACGGCAACGATACGGCGAGGGCTGAGCCTGTCGCCGGAGTTGCGTCGCGGGCTGCCGGGGACGCTGCTGCTCGCCCTGATCGCGACGGCCGGGCGGGTCATCGTCCCGGTGGCGGTACAGCAGATCATCGATGGCGGCTTCGCCGCCGGCGGCGTCGACATGGGGTTCGTAGCGCAGATGACCGGATGGGCGTTCCTGGCGGTCGTCGTTACGGCAGGTTCCACCGGGGGCATGCACCTGCGTCTGGCCCGCGTTTCGGAGACGGCGTTGTCGCGTCTGCGGGTGCGGGCATTCCGTCATATCCACGATCTGTCGATGCTTCATCAGGCGTCCGAGCAGCGTGGTGTTCTGGTGGCCCGCGTCACCTCCGACGTCGATCAGATCAGCAGGTTCATGCAGTGGGGCGGACTGATGTTGATCATCAACGGCGGCCAGGCGCTCCTGTCCCTGGTCGTCATGTTCGTCTACTCGCCGCGGCTGGCTCTGGTCGTGGTGCTGCTGGTGCCGTTGATCGTGTTGACGATCAAGTGGTTCCAATCGCGTTTGGAAGTTGCCTATCTGACCGTGCGGGAACGGGTGGGCCGGATGCTGGCCGTTCTGGCCGAGGTGGTGGTGGGCGCTCCGGTGATCCGTGCATACGGAATCGAAGATCGAATCCGGAACCGTCTCGGCGACGCCATCGAGAACCACCGCAGGTCGGGAGTACGGGCCGGGGCGCTGTCGTCGTCCTTCTCCGGGGCGGGTGAGTTGCTCTCGGCGGTGATCGTTGCCGCCGTGCTGGTGGTGGGCACGATCCTGGCGGTCGGTGGCTCGATCTCGGTGGGAACGGTCGTGGCGTTCCTGTTCCTGGTGCAGTTGTTCGTGCAACCGGTGCAGATGCTCGGTGAGGCGGTGAACGAGGCGCAGACGGCGGTCGCAGGCTGGCGGCGAGTGCTCGACGTGCTGGACATAGCGCCCGATGTCGCCGACCCGGGCTCGGGCGGAGTGGACCTGCCACACGAACCGCTCGGTGTCGCGTTCGACGGAGTTTCGTTCCGCTATCCGCGCCCCGGCGAGGTGGCCCGGGAGGCCAGCGGAACGGCGGCGTTGCTGGAGGTGTCGCTGGAGATCGAACCCCGCAGCCGGGTGGCAGTGGTCGGTGAGACCGGATCCGGTAAGACGACTTTCGCCAAGCTCCTGACCCGGTTGATGGACCCCACCTCGGGAAGGGTGCTGATGGGTGGGGCCGACCTCCGGACCGTCCGGTTCGAGTCGCTGCGCGACCGGGTAGTCATGGTCCCGCAGGAGGGCATGTTGTTCAGCGGCACGATCGCCGACAACGTACGGATGGGCCGGCCGGAAGCGTCGGACGACGAGTTGACCTCAGCGTTCGACCGGCTCGGGTTGCGCGACTGGCTGGGGGAGCTGACCGCCGGGCTGGCGACCCAGGTGGGGGAGCGTGGCAATGCTCTCTCGGTGGGGGAGCGGCAGCTGGTCACGTTGGTGCGGGCGGCCATCGCCGACCCTGATCTGCTGGTGCTCGACGAGGCAACGTCGGCGGTCGATCCGGCGACCGAAGTGCGTATCAGCCGGGCCTTGACCGGCCTGACCACCGGGCGCACGGTTGTGACGATCGCCCACCGCATGTCGACCGCCGAGTCCGCCGACCGTGTCATCGTGTTCGATCGGGGCCGGATCGTCCAGGACGGTTCCCACTCGCAACTGGTCGCGGAAGGCGGTATCTACGGCCGCCTCTACGAGAGCTGGCAGCGCGGAACGAGCGTCTAGCGGTTCCGCTCTGATTCTCAGCAATACTGTTGTTCCCCACGCGCACCAGCATTGCCGAGAAAACCTCTCTCCGATTCTCAGCAATACTGATGTTCCCCACGCGCACCAGCATTGCTGAGAAAAGTCAGATCGTGGCCTTCGCTACCTCTACCAACGTGTCCGAGTAGGCGACTCCGCCGCCCCAGTCGGTCGGCGTGTCGCTGGTCAGCGAGTTGGCGGTGGCGGGCTGACCGTGGTCGGCTCCTTGCCATCCGAACGGGACGGCCACGACTCCGGGCCGCAGGCGGTCGCTTATCCGGGCGGTCAGCGTGAGCCGGGCCCGGTCGTTCCACACGTGCGCCTCGTCGCCGTCCGACAACCCCCGCCGGGCGGCATCGACGGGATCCATCTCAACGAACGGGCCGCCCTCACGTGGACCGTGTTTGGGCAGGTGGCTGTAGGAGCTGTTCAGGAATCTCGTGTGGTGCTTGGGTGTGAGCAGGGCCAGCGGATAGCGGTCGGCGAGCTCGGAGGCCCCGCCCGGGCTCTCCCCCGGGGTGCGGTAGGTCGGGAGCGGGTCGAGGCCTTGTCGCTCCAGGTCTGCTGAGAAGAGCTCGGCCTTGCCGCTGGCGGTCTTGAACCCCCCCTCCGCATAGGGGAGGAGTTTCTCGGGCGCGTCGACCCGCACGAATCCGTCCTGTTGCAGCCGGTCCAGGTCGATGCCCGTTATCGCCGACTCGATCAGGCTGCGGTCGGATTCGGTGAACCCGTCTCCCTCGAACCCCATGGCGGCCGCCAGGCGCCGCCACAGCTCCGTGTTGGGCACTGCTTCACCGAGCGGGGCGATCGCAGGTTCGTTCCAGCCCATGTAGAGGTGTCCCCAGGCGGTGACGACGTCGAGTTGCTCGAGCTGAGTCGTCGCCGGGAAGATCACATCGGCATAGCGGGCCGTGTCGGTCATGAACTGTTCGCTCACCACGGTGAAGAGATCGTCACGTTCGAGGCCCTGCCGGATCAGCGCGGCGTTGGGGACCGTCACGGCCGGGTTCCCGTTCCAGACGAACAGGGCCTGCACCGGCGGGTCCATCGACGGATCGGTGAGGGCGCGGCCGAGGTGGTTCATGTTGATTTCCCGGCGGGCCCGCCCGGTGTCGGCGCCGTCGAAGACGCGGTCGTCGACATTGGCCTCCGACCACGAATGGGTGCTCTTCGACAGGCCGCCGCCGAGATGGCGCCAGGAGCCGGTCAGCACCGGGAGGCAGGCGAGGGCCCGGAAGAACATCGCGCCGTTCTCGTGGTGCTCTGCACCGATGAGGGTGCGGATGTGAGCTGTTCTGGTCTTCCCGTAGGAGCGGGCGAGGTCCTCGATCACGCCTGCGTCGATGCCGCATTCGACCGCGGCCCGCCCGGGCGTCCACTCAGACACGTGGTCCCGGAGCGCCTCGAACCCCGTTGAGTGTCTCTCGATGTAGTCGTGGTCGAGTAGATCATCTCGGATCAGGACGTGCATCATGGCGAGCATCAGCGCGACGTCCGTTCCGGGCCGCGGCTGGATGTGGCGGTCGGATGCTGCGGCCGTGGCGGTCCGGAGCGGGTCGATGGTGACGACCTCGGCGCCCTTCTGCCGTGCTTCTTCGATGAACGGCCAGAGGTGGCGGTTGGTGAGCTTGGTGTTCGTTCCCCACAAGAGGACCAACCCGGAATGGCGAACGTCGAGAGGGTCGGCGGCGTGGGATGTCCCGTAGGTGGCGGAAGTTCCGGCGCTGGCGGTTCCGCCGCACAGCGAACCGCTCTGCCGGGAAGAGCCGAGCCGGGCGAAGAATCGACGGTCGAGGGAGCTCATCTGGATCAGGCCCTGGGTGCCGGCGTCCCACCAAGGGAGGATCGCTTCCCCGCCCCAGCGGTCGACGACGGTCTGCAACCGTCCGGCGACGATGCTCAACGCCTCGGCCCAGGACGCCCTCCGGTATCGACCGTCACCCTTGGAGCCGGTCCTGACCAGCGGATACAGGAGACGGTCCGGGCTGTAGACCCGGTCGATGAAGTGGTTGACCTTCGGGCACAGCTCGCCCTTCGAGTAAGGATGATCGGGATTGCCGCGCAGCTGCACGGCCACACCGTCCTCGACCGTTGCGATCCACCCGCAGGTGTCCGGGCAGTCGTGATGGCAGGTTCCGAGGACGGTCCTTGTGGTCATGGCAGGATTGTAAGGCTTCGGTGCTACTGAGAGCGTTCCTCGCATACGTGGAGCGCCGGCAAGCCGGATCTATCGGCTGATAGTCCTCTTTCGGATGACTCTCAGAGATCGTCGTGGGGGTTTGTGCCCCCTCCGCCTTCGCCTGCCGGCGAAGCCACCTCCCCCGTCTGGCGACGGGAGAGGAACGCGGTTGGGTCTGCAGGTCCTACCTCGCCCGTTCCTCTAACACTTCCGTCACCTCTCGCAGCGAGATCCCGCGCTCGGCCAGGAGGACCAGAAGGTGATAGAGCAGATCGCCTGCCTCTTCGGCGACTCGCCGATCGTCCGCCGCTCCGTTGGTGTGATCCTTGGCGGCCATCAGCACCTCGCCGGCTTCCTCGAGCACCTTGCGTCCGACGAGATCGATCCCACCATCGATCAACGTCACGGTGTAGGAACCTTCCGGGCGCTCGGCCCTGCGCTTCAGGATGGTTTGCCAGAGCGGTGAGAGATCAAAGCGAGGTTCGCCCCCTCCGCCCTCGCCTGACGGCGAGGCCACCTCCCCCGTCCGGTGCCGGGGGAGGAATGCTTCTTCTTCCCCTCCCGCCGAAGGCCGGGGGAGGGGTGCCACCTGGCGGCCGTCGAAACAGCTCACCGTGCCGGTGTGACAGGTGGGCCCGTCCGGCATCGCCCGGATCAACAGTGCATCGCCGTCGCAGTCTTCAGCCATGTCGACGAATCGAAGGGTGTTGCCGCTGGTCTCGCCCTTCTTCCACAGTTCCTGCCGCGCGCGGCTCCAGAAGTGAACGAAGCCGGTCTCCCTGGTGAGATCGATGGCCTCCTGGTTCAGGTACCCGAGCATCAGCACCCGCCCGGTGTCCGCATCCTGCACGATGCCTGCAATCAGGTCGGTCATCGCGCCCCCTTTCTCCCCCCGCCGTCAGGCGGGGGGAGTGGGTCCGAGCGCAGCGAGGAGTCGAGGGGGGCAGCTTTGCCAGATGGTCTCACGACGCGACCCTCCTCACCGGCACGCCGGCTTCTTCGAGTCCTGCCTTCACCGCGTCTATCCCGATTTCTCTCCGGTGGAAGATCGAGGCGGCCAGCACGGCATCGGCCCGTCCGTCGGTGATTGCGGCGACGCAGTGTGCGATGGACCCGGCACCGCCGGAAGCAATGATCGGAACGTCGACGGCTTCGCCTGCGGCACGCAGCAACTCGAGGTCGAAGCCGTCTTTCGTCCCGTCACGGTCCATAGAGGTGAGCAGTATCTCGCCGGCTCCGAGGCGGACACCCTCCCGCACCCAGTCGATCGCATCGAGTCCCGTCGGGGTTCGCCCTCCGTGGGTGTAGACCTCCCAGGAATCGCCCGTCCGCTTGGCGTCGACGGCCAGCACGACACATTGGCGGCCGAACTGGGCCGCACATTCGGCGATCAGCGCAGGACGTTCCACAGCTGCGGTATTGACCGAGACCTTGTCGGCACCGGCTCTCAGCACGGCCCGCATGTCGTCGACCGAACGGACGCCGCCGCCGACGGTGAGAGGGACGAACACCTCCGAGGCGGTCCGGTGGACCACGTCGAGAAAGATGGCCCGGTCGTCCGACGAGGCGGTGATGTCGAGGTAGACGATCTCATCGGCGCCCTCGGCGGCATAGCGGGCGGCCAGCTCCACCGGGTCGCCTTCATCGACGAGATCGACGAAGTTCACGCCCTTCACCACCCGTCCGTTGTCGACGTCGAGGCAGGGGATGATCCGGCTACGCAGCATCGGCGGCCTCGCGGCATCCGTTCACGAAGTTGGCGAGCACTCTCATGCCGTCGGGCCCGCTGCGTTCAGGGTGGAACTGCACTCCGACCCGCAGTCCGTCCCTGGCTGCGGCCACGAATGGTTTTCCGTAGGACGCCATGGCCACGGCGACCGCCTCGTCGGCCGGGTAGACGGCATACGAGTGAACGAAGTAGAAGGGGGTGCCGGCGCGGATTCCGGCGAAGAGGGGATCGGGGCGCACGAAGTCCAGGTCGTTCCAGCCGATGTGGGGGAGTTTGGGGGTGTCGAGCAACTGTTCCACCCGGCCGCCCATGAGACCGAGGCAGGCGGTGCCGTCCTCGTCGCTGGATTCGAAGAACAACTGCAGACCCACGCAGATGCCGAGGAGCGGTCGATCCAGTTCCCGGAGGGGAGAGACGAAGCCGGTTTCCTCGAGCCTTCGCATGGCGGCACCCGTCGAGCCGACACCGGGCAGTACCACACCGTCGGCGCCGGCCAGGTCTGCCGGTGTTTCGGCCACGACGACTTCTGCCCCGGTCCGTTGCAGTCCCTGGGCGATGGAGACGAGGTTGCCTGCCCCGTGGTCGATGACGGCGATGCGCGTCACAAGGTTCCCTTGGTCGACGGAATGCCCGTCCTGCGGGGGTCGACGGCCACGGCGGAACGCAGGGCTCTGGCCAGCGCCTTGAAGGCGGCTTCGGCGATGTGGTGGTCGTTGGCGCCGCGGGCACTGAGGTGCAGGGTCAGCCCGGCGGTGCGGGTGAACGCTTCGAGGGCGTGGGCGATGTTCTGTGTGGTCAGGTTGCCGATCCGTTCGGTCGTGAACGGCAGGTTGATGACCGCATAGGGACGGCCGCTCACGTCGAGCACGGCTTCGGCAACGGCTTCGTCCATCGGCACCCGGGCGTCGGCGAAACGGGATATGCCCGAACGATCGCCGAGCGCCAAGGCCAGCGCCTCTCCGAGAACCAGGGCCGTGTCTTCGACCGTGTGATGGTCGTCTATGTGGAGGTCGCCCTCCGTCTTGACGGTCAGGTCGATGAGCGAGTGGTGGGAGAGCGACGTGAGCAGGTGGTCGAAGAACCCGACTCCGGTTGAGATTTCACCTTCGCCGGATCCGTCGAGATCGAGCGCCACCGATACTCTGGTTTCTCGGGTCGAGCGTTCGACGGCAGCGGTGCGGGTCATGGCAGCCTCCTGGACAGTGTGGTGATCAGACGATCGTTCTCGGCGGGGGAGCGGACGGTGAACCTCAAGTAGAGGTTGAGAGTGTGGGTTTCCGGGAAGGAACGTACGACGATTCCGTCTTCCCACATCAGGTTTTCGGCCAGGTCGCGGGCTCCGGGTCCGACCCGGGCGAGGACGAAGTTGGTGACCGTCGGAGACATCTCGAACCCGAGCCCCGCCAGCCGGGCGGCGAGCGAGTCTCTCTGGGCGGTGACCGCCTCGACGTTGGCGGTGGCCCAGTCCGGTTCTGCGAGGGCCCGCTCGGCGAGGGCGGCCGACAGGGTTGAGATGCTGCCCGGCGGGCGCCGCTTGTGGAGTTCCGCGGCCAGGGCGGGTGACGACAGCGAGTATCCGACCCGGGCGCCGGCCAGAGCAAAGGCCTTGGACATGGTTCCGAGGACGACCAGGTTGGGGTACTCGTCGAGCCAGGTGGACCAGCGGTCTCCGGTGAACTCGGCGTACGCTCCGTCGAGGACCACTACCGCGCCGGTCGATTCGATGATCGCGCGGATCTCATCGTCCGGATCGCGGTGACCCGTCGGGTTGTTGGGCACGCACAGCCAGACGAGGTTCGCCGTCCGGGCAGCCGACTTGATGGTTTCGACGTCCAGGCCGAAGTCGGAAGTCCGTCTGGGCACCTCAACGAGTGTGGCGTCGCGCTGGCCGGTGGCGACTGCATAGAGCGTGTAGGTGGGCGGGGCGCTCACCGCGGTTCCCCCGGCGGGGAGGAAGGCGCCGGCGGTGAGCAGGATCAACTCGTCTGCTCCGGCGCCGGGAACCACCTGATCCGGGTCGGTTCCGGTGTAGGCGGCGATCGCTTCTCGCAGCGGCCGGTAGTCGGCTCCCGGGTATTCGTTGAGGCCGCTCGCGGCTGCTGCGGCGGCTTCTCCTGCCCAGTCGAAGGTGGCCGGCGATGTGTTGTGGTCGAAGCGGATGACGTCGCCCGGGTCGATCCCGGCGCGGGCGGCTATCTGGCGGGTGGTCGGCTGCCACTGATAGACGGGAGCGGTCACGACTCCTCCCCGGCTTCGAAGCGGAGGTCGGCGGCGAGCTTGTGGGCGGTGAGCCCCTCGGCTTCGGCGAGGCAGGTGATGGTCGGTCGCAACCGGCCGAGTCCTGCGCGGGTGAGGGTCTGCACCTGCCGCCACGAACCGAAATCCTCGATCCCCAGCGGCCCGTAGGCTCTGGCGAGTCCGCCGGTGGGGAGGACGTGGTTGGCGCCGGTGGCGTAGTCGCCGGCCGATTCGGGCGACCACCGGCCCACGTAGACCGATCCGGCCCCGCGGATCCGTTTGGCATCAGACCGGGGGTCGGCCGTGAGGATCGTGGCGTGCTCGGGGGCGTAATCGTCTACGAAGCTGATTGCCTCCTCGTGCGACGGTGCGAGCACCATCAGACCGTGGTCGGCCAGGGCGACTTCGAGGATGTCGGAACGGGACAACCGGGTCAGCAGTGCTTCCAGTTCCACCTCGACCCGGTCGAACAGGGTGTCGTCGGCGGTGACCAGCACCGCCGGCGAGTCGGGACCGTGCTCGGCCTGTGAGAGCAGGTCGACCGCCACCAGGCGGGGGTCGGAGGTCTCGTCGGCCAGGACGCACACTTCGCTGGGGCCGGCGGGCAGGTCGATGCCGCACTCGCCGAACACATACAGCTTGGCGGCGGTGACCCAGGCGTTGCCGGGTCCGACGATTTTGTCCACCGGACGGATCGTCTCCGTGCCGTAGGCGAGGGCGGCGATGCCCTGTGCTCCGCCCACGATGTACATCTCGTCGACTTCCAGCAGCGCGGCGGCGGCCAGCAGGGTGTCGGACACTTCGCCGTCGGGGCCGGCCGGGCTGACCACGACGACTTCCTCGACCCCGGCGAGGCGGGCAGGTGCGACCGTCATGATCAGGGTCGATGGGTAGGCCGCCTTGCCGCCGGGCACGTAGGCTCCGACCCTCCGCAGCGGAGACCAGCGGCGGGCGATCTCCACTCCGGGGACGGTTTCGATGATCCGATCCTCCGGCATGTGGGAACGCTGGTAGGTGGAGACGTTGGCGATGGCCGCCTCGAGCGCCAGGCGCTCCTCGGGCGGAATGGCGGTGAGTGCTGCGTCCATCTCGGCGCGGGTGACCTGCATCCGGCCCGGCCGTCCGCCGCCGAAACGTTCGGAAGTGGCCGCCAGCGCTGCATCGCCACCCCTTCGTACCTCCTCGCATATGACCGCCGCTCCCGCCCGCACGTTCGGGTCGACCACCGCCGAGCGTCTGACGATCCGTTGTCTGGCGGCCGGGGAGAGGTCGCCGAGGACGATTCGCGGCATGATCGGGTTGCTCATGCGATCAACTGCTGGATGCGGAGGACGAGGATGTCGCGTCCGCCCAGGGCTTTGAGGTCGGGGAGGACGTTCCACACGTCGTCGGCGTCCACCACCGAATGGACGGCCACCCAGCCTTCTTCGGCGAGGGGGACGACGGTGGGGGACTCCATGCCGGGGATGATCTCTGCCATCTTGTCGACGGCGCCTGCCGGCGCGTTGAGGAGCAGGTAGCGCTTGCCGCGGCCGGCCACGACCGCCGAGAGGGCGGTGACCACTTGCTCGACCTCGGCTGAACGCGCGCGGACAGCAGCGGGATTGGCGGCCAGCACGGCCTGGGATTCGAGGATGGTCCCGACCGGTTGAAGACCGTTCACCATCAGTGTGCTGCCGGTGGAGACGAGATCGACCACCGCATCCGCGACGTCGAGTTTGGGAGCCACCTCGACGGAACCTTTGAGCGGAACGATCGTGACGTCGACGCCGCGGCCGGCGAAGAAGTCGGCCGTGACCCGGGGGTGCGATGTCGCCACCCGGAATCCGGCGAAGTCCTCTGCCTTGTCGGCTTCGACGTTGCGGGGGACGGCGGCGACCAGGCGGCAGCGGCCGTAGCCCAGTTCGGCCAGCACGGGCAGTCCGTTGCCGTGCTCGGCCAGCAGATCCTGACCGGTGATCCCGAGTTCGGCGACACCGTCGGCGATCATCTCGGGAATGTCGTCTGCCCGGACGAAGAGCAGTTCGAGGTCGACGTTGTGGACGACGACCGACAGGGCTCGTTCCGTCTTCTCGAAGACGAGGCCGGCGTCGCGCAGCAGAGTGGCGGTCGGCTCTTCCAGCCGTCCTTTGTTGGGGACGGCCAGGCGGAGGGTCCGGGTCATTTGGAATCCGCTCCGGCCAGGCGGTCGAGTACCAGGCGATAGCCGCTCATCCCGTGCTGGCGCCACTGGTTGACCCTGGTGATGGTGGCCGTCGACACGCCGATCTCGTCGGAGATTTGACGGTAGGGGACGCCTTCTTCGAGTTTGCGGACGATCGCCCAGCGCTGGCCCAGTTCGGTTAGTTCGTTGAAGGTGAGGAGGTCGCGGAAGAAGCGGGCCACCTCATCGGTGTCCTCGAGGGTGAGCACTGCTTCGAACAATGCCTCGGTATCGGGGTTGCGCCATTCGTCACGGGGGTCCATCAGACATCCTGTCGGTAATGTGTTGTAGTACATTAGCGTTTTAGCACGCTAATACAAAACCAAGAATACCAGACCAGATCGAAGAGCAGATGAGAGGCAGGACCCGGCCCCACGCATTCTCCCCTCGCCGGAGGCGGGGGGAGTGGGCCCGCCACAGGGTGGCCGGGGCGAGGGGGGCTAGCTGTGTTCGAGCGGAAGGTCCGGGTCCCGCGTATTCGCCCCTCGCCGGAGGCGGGGGGAGTGGGCCGGCCACTGGGTGGCCGGGTCGAGGGGGGCAGGTCTGGCGCTGGGGGTCCGGCCTGAGTTGGAAGGTCCCGGGCGAGCGGGGAGCACAGTCGTCGGATCACCCGTCTCGGTTGGGTGTGGGATGTGAAGGGCGCTACGTAGGGTCGCCGAGCCTGCGCTTCAGCGACAGGCGCTTCCAGGATCTCACTTCAGCGATGATTCCTTCGACGCTGCGTTCGATATCGGTGCGAGAGGTCTGGGCCCGCAGTTCGACGAACAGTCCGAACAGCTGGGTGGTGAGAAAGTCGGCTCGCCGGCCGGGCGATCCGGAGTCGATTTCGCCCCTCGTCTCGGCGGTGGCCAGTGCGTCGGAAAACGCGTCTTTGATCATGATTCGGTAGAGGTCGGCGTCGTCGGCGAAGGACGGGTCCGGTGGCACCAGTTCCGTCATCGTATTGACCATCAGGCACCCGGCCGGCTTGTCGGGCTGATCCGCCGAAACCTGTTGGAAGAATGCCTCGAGTGCGTCGAGTCCGCCTTCGGAGAGGGGGGCGAGTCGTGTACCGAAATACTCCAGATAGTGGTTGAGGGCCGTGCTGAAGAGTTCCCGCTTCGACCCGTACTCGGAGTAGAGCGAGGAGCGGGAGAGGCCGGTCGCCTCGGCGAGGTCCTCGATTGACGTTGCCCCGTACCCCTGGGTCCAGAAGACATTCATCGCTATTCCTGCGATTCTGTCCGGTTCATACTGTTTGGTGCGCGGCATGGTCATTCTTCCGGTGCGAACTGAAATGGACTGAGTGTTCCAGAATAGGGGGCGGGGGCCGAACAGTCAATGGGTGTGGGCAACAATCGAGAACTGGAACGGATGGTCTGATTTCGAGGGCAGGCTATGAGATCGAGTGGTCCAATAAGAATCGTCCATGTTGAGATCCTTTCCGGTGCCCGTCTTGTGGCGCTGCTTGCGCGGATGCTCTCAGACGTCGGGGACGGAGTCTGTCGACTCGGACGATCGGCAGTAGTTGATCTTTGCCTCTGCCGGGAGTGGCCGATCCCGGTCGTGTGTCGAGTTGTCCACACCTTGTGGGCATCAGCGGGTGGCCGCGATGAGTGGTGTGAGTTCGGCCGGCGCCGGGACTGATGCGGGCCGTGAGCGGACCGGATTCCGGAACTGGGAACTCGAAAACTCGGTCTCGAGAGGCTACGGTGCAGGGCCTGCGGGGCATGCGAAGTCAGGCGGTTGTAGGTGCAGGTGATTCCGGCGGTCGATGTGTTGGACGGGTCTGTCGTTCGTCTGCGGCAGGGCCGTTTCGACGACGTCACGACCTACGCGTCGGACCCCGTGGCGGTCGCCAGATCGTGGGCCGATGAGGGGGCCGATCTGGTCCACATCGTCGATCTGAACGGAGCCCGCAATGGTGATCCCGATAGGGAACTCTGGATGCGTCTCTCCGCGGCAGGGGTGAGGTTCCAGATCGGCGGAGGGATCCGCACCGTCGCCGTCGCCGCCGACGCTCTGGACGGGGGCGCCGAGCGAGTGGTGCTCGGAACCGCCGCCGTGTGGGATCCGGACATCCCGGGCGCGTTGGTGGAGAAATACGGATCCGGCCGGGTCGTGGCAGCCCTCGACGTTCGTGACGGCCGGGCAACTGGATCCGGGTGGGAGGAGCGGGGCAGACCCGTTGCAGAGGTATGCCGGGTCCTTGTCGATCTCGGCGTCGAGTGGATCCTCGCCACCGGAATCGAGCGAGACGGGATGATGACCGGGCCCGACACCGATTTGCTCGCCCGAATCAGGGAACTGGCTCCTTCCCTCCAGCTCATTGCGTCGGGCGGTGTGTCGGATTTGGCGGATCTCCTCGGGTTGCGCGACTGCGGCTACGAGGCGGTGGTGATCGGCCGGGCACTCTATGAAGGCCGCTTCACCCTCGGGGATGCGATTCTGGCGGGCGCCGGGTAGCCGCGCCTCTTCTCTGGGCCCATTCGCGGCACCGGAAGTGACTGGTCACAATTGACCTTTTTCGAATAGTCACCCCGCTCCTTCCCTCAGCGCTTCATCTGCCTGAGCATGTTGGTAGCTTCTGAGGGGAAGAGTCATCGATAGGGGAACGAAAAGGCCTGCAACCGCGTGCGCTGCGCGGCGTTCGGGCGTTGTATGCCTTCCCCGTCACACCCGGGTGTGACGGGCATGCCTCCTACCTGGTGACAGGGGCCAACAGAGAGGGAGGCATTATGGCGAAATACAAACCGCGGCACGCCGCGCCGCGAAACCGCAGAACGTTGCTTGTAGTTGGTTTGGTCTCAGCGTTGGCCTTGTTTGGGATCGGCACCGCGATGGCCAGCCCGACCGGAGTGCTGCAATCCCAGCTCTTTGAGTTGGATCGGAACGCG
>DATIPS010000003.1 GCA_035471805.1 Acidimicrobiia bacterium
GATCGATGGTGCCGATCGGAACCGTCGACTTCAAAGCCAATACGCTCGCCGGTCGCAGTGAGGGTGTGACCTCGTCGACCACCGCATCGACGATGGAAAGGTCGGCGCTTCCGTCCGGGCCCTCCGGGGTCGGCACCGCGATGAACACGACTTCGGCGTCGCGAACGGCAGCATGGTTGTCGTCACTGATAGCGAGCCGATCATGCGCCGCGACGAGCAACTCTTCCAGACCCGGTTCGGCGAACGGGGCTTTGCCCGCCAGCAACGCGCCGACCCGCTCCGGGTTCCGCTCCCCGACAGCAACGTAGTGGCCGAGCGAGGCGAGCCCGACGGCCTGGACCAACCCGACATAACCGGCCCCGATGACGGCGACTCTCATGGTTAGCTCCTCACTCTCCGCGGTGGACACCCTACCGACTAGCCCTGTGAAGCGTCGGCTCCGAGAACGACGAGGACGTCGACGCCGGACGGGACCGGTCCTGCCACTACCGTCCCGAAACCGAGAAAGTCCGCAACCATCTGTGCCATCCGCACATCTTCAGGGGCGGCCGTCAACCGGGTTACCGGATAGTCGAAGGCTCCCGCATCGCCGACGGACTCGACGACGAAACCCTCCAGTTCGAGGCGTTCGCCGTAGGTTGTCGCGATTCCCTTTGTCCCGTTGCCGTTCAAGACTTCCAGGTGTATCTCGGATGCCAGGACCTCCGCAGAGACCTCTCCTGTACCGAATGCGGCGAGCACTTGGCCCGCCTCCGGTTCCTTCGGTACTTCGTAGTAGATCTCGTCGATGATCTGCGTCACCGTCGGGTACGTGTAGGTGTCGATGGATCCGGGGCGGACGTCGCGCATTGCCCAGGCCAGGTCGAGGAAGCCCCGTTCCACCAGCGCGGCATCGACCTCGAGGTGAGCTCCGAGAGCAACGATGAGGTCTTCAGCCTGCGCAATCGTGGAAGGTCGTTTGATGCCGGCGAGAATGGCAAAGATCAGCTGCTGCTGACGCCCCATTCGCCCTACATCATTGGCATCGACTGAAATCCACTTGCCGTCCCGGGACTCCTGGTAACTCCGAGATCGAGCGTATGCCAGAGCCTCTTCCCCGTCCAGCAACTGCAGGCCGGCCCCCACCGATAGCCCCGACTTCGCATCGCGGGCCGGATAGGGGAAGTTGATCGACACACCTCCCACCTCGTCGACTATCGCTGCGAACCCGGCGAAGTCAACCTCGACGTAGTGGTGGATGGGGAGCCCGGTGGCTGCCCTGACGCTGGAAACGAGAAGAGGCCCGCCTCCGAAGGAATAGGCGGCGTTGATCTTCTGGGTGCCGTGGCCGGCGATCTCGATCTTGAGATCTCGTGGAATGGAGAGAATCTGAGCTCGACCCTCGGCCGGGAGCACCTGCAGCAGCATGATGACATCCGCCCGCTGGCCGGGGAACACGCCGAAGTGATCCTCGAAGCCGTCCGGGATGTTCTCGCGGGAATCGCTGCCGATCAGGAGAAAGGTCGAGGGGTCGGAGGCAGACCCCGGCGTGGCGGAAAGCTCATCGACCACCTCGTCGTTGATCGTCACCGCATCTTCGAAGGCCGACTCCAGGTTGTGCAGGTAGAAGTACGCGCCGAACACCACGATGTTCGCCGTCACGAGCATCGTGATCAGAATGCGGCGAGTCCAGATGGATCGCCGTGAAGAAGGAGAGCGCCTGCTCATCGCGTCGAGAGCATAACGTCAACTCGAGGACTCGAAGCCGCGTACCTCCCAGACACTCCCGCTCACCAGCCGTTGAACACCCGACCCGGTCCGGACGAGCAGAGCTCCGTCCCGGTCCACATCGATTGCCGTCCCTGCCCCTGCAGGCTCCCAGGTGATTGACTTTCCGAGCGTGCCGCACACCCGGCGGTACTCGTCCCTGCCCCACAGCTCCGGGTCGCCGGACAACGCGCCGAGCAGCCTCTCCGCCCAGTCACGTGCGATAGCCCCATGCTGTTCCTCGCCACAGTCCTCCTCGTAGATTCCCGCGTAGCCCGGGGGCGCGTCGGGCCACCAGAGATTGACGCCCACACCGACGACGACCAGCCCGTCCGACCCCTCGACCAGAATCCCGGCCGCCTTGTCGTACCCAACTACGACATCGTTGGGCCATTTGAGCTCGCAGTTGCCGGGCAGGGCCGGAAGCAGGCTCAAACCCGCCATCAGCGGGATCCGGGACCAGGTTTCGGCCGGCCAGTCGGTTGAGAAAGCCAGCGAGGCGGCCAGGGCGCGCGGGGCCGTCTCCCATGTCGCCCCGCGTCTCCCGCGCCCGACGGTCTGGCGCTGCGCGGTCACGAGAACAGGCGCACCCCGATGCAACGCGCGAGCGTCATCCTGGGTGGATCCGGTCACCTCATGAGAAACCAGGGCGTAAGGTGTATCCATCTCGATCACTCCGAGGTCAGTATGTCCGAGGAATCGTAAAGGGGTCGAACCGTTGGGAACCGAAGAACGCATCGAAAACTTGCGGCTGCTGCGTGAGGAAGCGCTGCACGCCGGAAGTCAGCGGGCCGTCGACCGCCAGCACGAGCAGGGCAAGCTGACTGCCCGCGAGCGCATCGAGCTCCTGCTCGACAAAGGCTCGTTCCAGGAAATCGACATGTTCGTCCGTCATCAGGCGTCCGGTTTCGGTATCGAAGAGAAGCGGCCGGCGGGGGATGCCGTGGTCACGGGTTGGGGCACCGTCGACGGGCGCACCGTCTTCGTGTTCGCAGAAGACTTCACCGTGTTCGGCGGCAGCCTGGGCCGGGCGGTGAGCGACAAGATCGTCAAGGTCATGGACCTGGCCATGCAGGTCGGAGCTCCCATCGTCGGGTTGAAGGATTCCGGCGGCGCCCGGATTCAGGAAGGTGTCGCTTCCCTGGCAGGGTACGGCGAGATATTCGAGCGCAACACCAGAGCGTCCGGCGTTATCCCCCAGATCTCGATAATCATGGGCCCGTGTGCCGGCGGGGCCGTCTATTCGCCTGCCATAACCGACTTCGTCTATCAGATCGACGGAACAAGCCACCTCTTCATCACCGGACCGGACGTGATCAAGGCCGTCACCGCCGAGGAAGTCACGATGGAAGACCTCGGAGGCGCCCACGCCCATGCCGGGATATCGGGAGTCACCCACTTCGTCGCAACGGACGAGGAGGACGCCCTGGAGCAGGTGCGGTACCTCCTCTCGTTCCTCCCTCAGAGCAACATGGAGGTACCCCCCTACTTCACGCCGACGGACCCGCCCGATCGAATGGACGACGAACTCGACGCGATGATCCCCGATTCGCCGAATCAGCCCTACGACATGGTCGAGCTCATCGAACGCATCGTCGACGACGGCGCCTTCTATCAGGTACATCAGGACTTCGCGCAGAACATCGTGGTCGGGCTCGGCCGCCTCGACGGCTACACGGTGGGGCTGGTCGGCAACCAACCTGCCTCGCTCGCCGGAACCCTCGACATCTCCGCCAGCGAGAAGGCAGCCCGATTCGTCCGGTTCTGCGACGCCTTCAACATCCCTCTCGTCACCTTCGTAGATGTCCCCGGTTTCCTGCCGGGCGTCGACCAGGAACACAACGGCATCATCCGTCACGGCGCCAAACTCCTCTACGCATACAGCGAGTCCACCGTTCCGCGGGTCACGGTCATCACTCGCAAGGCTTATGGGGGCGCCTACGTGGTCATGAACTCGCGTGGCATCCGGGCCGACCTGGTTCTCGCCTGGCCGTCTGCTGAGATCGCCGTGATGGGCGCCCGGGGTGCGGTCAACGTGATCTTCCGCCGTGAGCTGGCCGGGGCCGACGACACCGAGTCCAAGCGGGCGGAACTCATTGCCGACTACGAGGACAAGTTCGCGAACCCGTATCGGGCGGCCGAGCTCGGGCTGGTCGACGAGGTGATCGAACCACGCGAGACGAGACCGAAACTGATCAGGGCGCTGGAAATGCTCCGCAACAAGCGCGAGGAACTCCCGCCCAAGAAACACGGGAACATCCCACTATGAGTCGCGAGTCCCGAGTCCCGAGTCGCGAGTCGCGAGTCCCGAGTCGCGAGTGGGCTCTACCATGCCTGCCATGAAGTCAGTCCTCGTAGCGAACCGCGGTGAGATCGCCGTCCGGGTGATCCGCTCGGCGAAGGAGATGGGGCTCCGGACGATCGCCGTCTATTCCGAGCTGGATCGCGACGCTCTGCACGTGCAACTCGCCGACGAGGCATGGAACATCGGCCCCGCTCCTGCCGCAGAGTCCTACCTCAATATCGAACGGATACTGGCGGTCGCCGCCGAGGCAAAGGCAGAGTCGGTGCATCCCGGGTACGGATTCCTCGCGGAGAACGCCGACTTCGCGGAAGCAGTGTCGGCTGCCGGACTCATCTGGATCGGTCCCCCGCCTGAATCCATTCGCATGATGGGTGACAAGATCTCCTCCCGGCAAGCCGCGCAGGCCGCGGGCGTTCCGATGGTCCCGGGCACCGTCGAAGCCCTCCAGAGCGCCGACGAGGCGAAAACCGTCGCGGCCAAGTTCGGCTATCCGGTTGCCATCAAGGCCTCGGCCGGGGGCGGCGGCAAGGGGTTGCGGGTCGTCGGGAACGAGGTCGAACTCGAGGCGGCCATAGACGGAGCCAAACGTGAGGCACAAGCGTATTTCGGAAACGCAGAGGTCTACGTCGAGAAGTTCGTCGAGAACGCACGGCACATCGAAGCTCAGATCATCGTTGACGCCGACGGGGTCGGTCACTTCCTCGGAGAGCGTGACTGCTCCGTTCAGCGGCGCCATCAGAAGCTGATCGAGGAGACACCGGCCGTCGGGTTCCCGGACAGGGTCCGCAAGAGGTTCGGCAAGGCGGCATTGGCGGTGGCAGAAGCATGCGGATATCGCAATGCGGGCACCGTGGAGTTCCTGGTCGATCAGGATCACAACTTCTACTTCCTCGAAATGAACACCCGGCTTCAGGTCGAGCACACGATCACCGAGATGGTGACGGGCATCGACCTCGTCCAGGCTCAACTGGCGGTCGCACAGGGAGACCCGCTGCCGTTCAACAACGTCGAGCCACGCGGCCACGCAATCGAGTTCCGGATCAACGCCGAGGATCCGGGCCACGACTTCCTCCCGACACCGGGAAGGGTGATCGAGTACCGGGAACCGGCAGGCATCGGCGTCCGGGTCGACAGTTGGATCCGCCCGTCGACCTCGATCAGCCAGTACTACGACAACCTCATGGCCAAACTCGTTGTCTGGGGCGCTGATCGGGACGAAGCGATCCGCCGCAGCAGGCGGGCGTTGGAGGAGTACGTGATCAGCGGCGTCCGTTCCACCATTCCTGCCCACCTGGCCGTGCTGCAGCACGAAGATTTCCTGGCGGGCCGCCATCACACCAAGTGGATGGAGGACGAGGTTGACCTCTCGCACATCACCTGGGGAACATCCTCGGCCCTCCCAGAAGACACCGACCTGACCGAACGATCGATCATGGTGGAAGTCGGCGGACGGCGTTACGACGTTCGCATGTGGACGAGCCAGATTCAACCGGCGGCCGGCGGGACCCGCCCGGCACCCCGCCGGAAGTCACCGAGCCTCGGCCGGGGCTCCGGCAACGCCGGCGGCGCCGACGCGGGGGTACTCACCGCTCCCATGCAGGGAACGATCGTCAAGCTGCACGTCAAAGCCGGCGAGCACGTCGAAGCCGGTGATCCGGTCTGCATCCTCGAAGCCATGAAGATGGAAAACGAGGTCAAGGCGCCGATTGCGGGCGAAGTAGTCGACCTCAAGGTGAGGGCCGGGGACACGGTGACACCGGGTGCGATCATCGCAGTGATTCGTTGAACGGTTGAGCCGTTCAACGGTTGACCGTTGGCTTCATCGGCAGGCACTTGTTCCGAATCGTGGCCCGGTCTCGGCCGGCGATTGCATCCCAGGGCCGGAACCTCTTGAGCTGCCGGGCAACTCAAGAGGCGGCGTCAGACAGGCTCTCGCTCATCGACGGATGCACCATCAAGGTTTCCACCAGAACGTCGACCTTGAGGCGGCCTTGCACCGCCAGGGCGAGTATGCCGATCAACTCCGAAGCCCGGTGACCGACGATCGTGCCGCCCAGGACCACGTGTGTGGCCGGGTCGGATATGACTTTGACGAAACCCCGGGTGACGCTCTGGATCACGCTCCGCGAGTTGGCGGCAAAAGGGACTTTGGTGAGGCGGACCTTGCGACCCTCGGCAGCCGCCACCGCTTCGTCGAGTCCGACGGAGGCGATCTCCGGCGTCGTGAAGATGGCCTGTGCAACCTTCGAGTAGTCGAGCGGCACAACCGGCCGCCCCATGGCGTGGCGGGCTATCTTGCGGCCTTGCATCGACGCCACAGACGAGAGCGGCATCTGTCCGGTCACGTCCCCGGCCGCATAGATGTGTTCGACGGAGGTGCGTTGAAACTTGTCGACGGGGATGAACCCACCGGAGTCGGTTTCCACGCCGACAGCCTCGAGACCGAGGCCGTCCGTCAACGGGACCGATCCGATTGCAAGCAACGCGTGCGTTCCTTCTACCCGCCGGCCATCGTCCGTTTCGACGACCACCCGTTCACCGATCCGTTGCGCGCTCGTCGCCCTGGCCCCGATCAACAGTCGCACACCGCGTTCCAGGAAGTCCTCCTCGACCAGGGCGGCCACCTCGGAGTCACGGTGCGGCAGCACCTGCTGACGGCTGACAACGAGAGTGACCTTGCTCCCGAGGCTCGCGAAGATGTGGACGAACTCGACACCGGTCACACCGGACCCGACGATCACGATGTGTTCCGGTACCACGTCGAGGTCGTAGCAGTCCCTGGTGGTCAGGATGCGCTCACCGTCGATCGTCGCCCAATCGGGTACCCGCGGAGCCGATCCGGTCGAGACGAGCGCCGTGTCGAACTCGAACTCGCGCGCTCCGGCGGCGGTTTCGACGACCGCCTGATGGTCGCCGGTGAAACGACCTCTCCCCATCACGATCTCGACACCCTGCGACTCGAGCATCCGGATGGAGCCACGCTCCAGATCGCCGCAAATGCTGGTGATACGCTCGGCGAGATGATCGAGGTCGACCTCGCCGGCCGTCGAGGCGAGCCCGAGCTCCGCCGCGTTCCGTAACGAGTCCATCCTCACCGAGGTGGCGTGCATCGTCTTCGACGGAATGCAATCCCACAAGTGCGCCGCTCCCCCGACCACATCCTTCTCGACGAGGGTGACGCCGGCACCCAACGTCGCGGCGACGGTGGCGGCGGCCGTGCCGGCCGGGCCTCCCCCGATGATGAGAAACCGTTTGCGGTCTTCGTCGTACATGGTCACCTCACGGCCGGTATTCGCCGAATACGTCACGCAAAGCCGCCGACACTTCCCCCAAGGTCGCACCCGCTTCGAGTGCAGCCTTCATGCCGGGGAGCAGGTTCTCGTCGCCGCGGGCGTCTTCCGTCACCGCCGCCAACGCGGAAACCACCACGGCGGAGTCGCGCCGGTTCCGGGAGGCGATCAGCCGCTCAACCTGGTTCGCTTCCAGATCGGGATCGATGCTCAGCACGGGCACATCTGTATCTCCGGCATCGGTGAAACGGTTCACACCGACAATGACCTGCTCCGCAGAGTCGGTTTGCCTGGCCGCCTCATATGCGGCCTGTTCGATTCTCTCCTGTTGAAAGCCTGCCTCGATCGCCTTGACCGCCCCCCCGAGCAAGTCTATTTCGTCGAGCAGTCTCATCGCCCGCTCCTCGAGTGCATCGGTGAGCGACTCGACGAAATAAGAGCCGGCCAGCGGGTCGACCGTGTCTGCGACGCCAGACTCGAAGCCGATGATCTGTTGGGTTCGCAGGGCGATCTTCGCCGACTGTTCGGTGGGCAGGCCCAGCGCCTCATCGAACGAGTTCGTGTGCAGGGACTGAGTGCCACCCAGTACGGAAGCGAGAGCCTGCATTGCCGTACGCACGATGTTGTTCTCCGGCTGCTGGGCGCTGAGCGTGCTGCCGGCCGTCTGTGTGTGGAACCGCATGGCCCAGGATTTCGGGTTCTCGGCGCCGATGCGATCGCGCATCAGCTTCGCCCACATTCTGCGGGCGGCCCGGAACTTGGCGATCTCCTCGAAGAAATTGTTGTGACCGTTCCAGAAAAACGACAACCGGGGAGCAAACGCATCCACGTCGAGGCCCGCTTCAACGGCAGCTTGCACGTAGGCGATGCCGTCGGCGATCGTGAAGGCCAGCTCCTGTGCGGCGGTCGATCCCGCCTCCCGGATGTGGTAGCCGGAAATCGAGATCGTGTTCCATCCGGGCATCTCGCGGGCGCAATATGCGAAGACGTCTGTCACCAGCCTCATCGACGGGGCCGGCGGATAGATGTAGGTGCCCCGGGCGATGTACTCCTTGAGTATGTCGTTCTGGACCGTTCCCCGAATGCGGTCGGGGGCGACCCCTTGTTCCTCGGCGACGATTTGATACATGAGCAGCAGAATCGGAGCCGTGGCGTTGATCGTCATCGAAGTCGAGACCTCGCCGAGCGGGATGCCCTCGAACAGCGTGCGCATGTCGTCGACGGTATCGACTGCGACTCCGACCTTTCCGACCTCACCGGCCGACATCGGATGATCGCTGTCGAGGCCCATCTGTGTCGGGAGGTCGAAAGCCACGGACAATCCCGTTTGGCCTGCGTCGAGCAGCGCCTTGAATCTCTCGTTGGTGGAGCGGGCGTCGCCGAACCCGGCGTACTGGCGCATCGTCCAGAGACGGCCGCGGTACATGGTCGGATAGGGACCGCGGGTGAAGGGGAACTCTCCGGGCAGACCGACCTTCTCGGGAGCTTCCGACACACCGTAGATTTCCTCGACCTCGATGCCGCTCGACGTGAATCGTCGATTCACTGTTGTACTCCCTCAGCCGGGTATCCTGGTGCAGCCGGTCAAAGGTTACCTGCAACTTTCCCAAGCCCCCATCCGTTAGAACGTCATGGCTTCGAGATCTCCAATACATGAACTGGAACAGCGCGAGCGGCGCGGCAGATGGTTCGTTGCGCTGGCCACTCTCCTCTCGATCGCCATCATCGCCTCGACCTGGATTGGACTCTTCTCATTCATGGGTGCCAACGCGGCGTTCGGTACTTTCCAGGAACTCGAAGAGAAGTACATTCCCAACGTCGATGCGCAGCTGCTCGAACTTCCCGATCTGTCACGTGTCTCCGAGATCTACGCACTCGACGGAACGCCCCTGGCGATTCTCCACGACGGCCGGGTGAGCGAACCGGTTCCGTACGACGACATCCCCGAACACGTGGTCTACGCGGTGTTGGCAGCAGAGGACGCGGATTTCTTCCTGCACGAGGGGATCGATGTGCCGGCGATCGCCAGTGCCTTCATCGACAATCTCCGCTACGACACCACGCGAGGCGGATCGACGATCACCCAGCAGGTGGTGAAGAAGGTCTTCGTCGGCGATGAGATCAGCTACGAGCGCAAGATCATCGAAGCGGTCACCGCTGTCGAACTCGAGCGCCGCTACACGAAAGAGCAGATCCTCGAGTTCTACGTCAACTTCGTCTACTTCGGATCCTCCGCCTACGGCATCGCGGCGGCCGCCGATGAGTTCTTCGGGAAGAGCGTCGACCAGCTGACCATTGCCGAGGCGGCGACTCTGGCGGTGCTCCCCAGGAACCCGACGGTCTACGACCCCCGCCGGTATCCCGAAGACACCGAAGAGCGCCGCAACGACGTCATCGACACGATGGTCGAACACGAGTTCATCTCCGCCCGCGAGGGGGAGCTGGCCAAGGACTACCCGTTCATCATCGCCGAGTCGAGCCAGTTCGCCGGGCCGGCCGATCATGTCGTCGCAGAGGTCAAGAAGCAGCTTCTCAACGACGCCGAGTTCTCCTTCCTCGGCAACACCAAAGAAGAACGCAAGAAGGCCATATTCGGCTGCCCCGCGGATGAAGCGGACTGTGAGGGCGGCGGGGGACTGAAGGTCTTCGTGACCATCGATCTCGACCTCCAGGCCGTCGCCAACGAGATGCTCACCTCGTGGCTGCCTCAGCCGGATACCAGCACCATGTCTCCGGGCGAGCTGGACGCCTGCATCGGCCGCTACAACGCCACCGCCACGGCCGTCCCGAGCGTCGATCGGCTCCATTGCGCTCCCACCGGAGCGATCGCAATGGTCGACAACGCCACCGGTGCCGTGCAGGTGATGGCCTCGGGATTGCCCTTTGACCAGGAGCAGTTCGACTATGCCGTCCAGGGCCGGCGGAACCCGGGGTCGTCCTTCAAGCCCTTCGCGCTGGTGGCGGCACTCGAATCCGGTATTCCGCTGGGTTCATTCTGGGATGCGAGAAGCCCGAAGGAGATCGAGTGCCCCTATATCTGCTCGAGCCTCGGAAACATCTGGATAGTCAGCAACGCCGGCGGCGGCGGCGGGCTGATGAAACTGTTCCAGGCGACACACAACTCGGTCAACGTGGTGTTCGCCCAGGTGGCACTGGCGGTGGGACCGGACAAGATCGTCGACGTTGCCCATCGGATGGGCATCGAATCCGAACTGGCTGCAGTCCCCTCCATCACACTCGGAGCCGGAGCGGTGAGCCCCCTGGAAATGGCGTCGGCATACAGCAACTTCGCGACCAACGGCGTCTGGGCCCGCTCGTACTTGATCGAGCGGATCGAAGCCGCCAACGGTGACGTCATCTACCAGCACCAGATCGAGCACCGGCAAACGGTCGATCCGGCGGTGATCGCCGCCGCCCGCCAGCCGCTCACCGTGGTTCCGACGGCCTCGGGCACGGCCAGAAGGGCCAATATCGGCCGACCGCAGGGAGGGAAGACCGGTACCCACCAGAACTACATGGAAGCCTGGTACGTCGGGTTCGTTCCCCAGTACTCGACGGCGGTCTGGGTCGGCTACCCCGATTTCCAGTATCCGCTCCGTGACGTCGTCATCAACGGTGAAGCCTACAGCCGGGTCTTCGGGGGAAGCGTTCCCGGTCCGATCTGGGCAGAGTTCATGAACGTCGTTCTGGCCGACATACCGGCGGTCGGTTTTCCGCCGGACCCGGCCGGGACCGCCCAGTATCTGACGACTCCGTCGACGGTGGTGCCGCTCGTCGAGGGGATGATCCTCGAGGATGCGGAGAACGGGATCTTCGAGGCGCATCTCAGCCCTGAAATCAAAGAGGTTGGATCACCGGAACCCGAGGGGACCGTTCTCACCCAGCTGCCGATCGCCGGCGAGGAAGTGCCGCAGGGCACGGCGGTCGTCATCGAGGTGTCGACGGGCAAGCCGGCGGAGGCACCCATGATCGGGTTGGCGGGAATGACGATCGAGCAGGTCATCGAGGCGCTGCGCCTCTTCGAGGAGACGACCGGGGTAGCTCTGTCGTTCAACATCCAGTACTACGTCACAACGGATCCCGCACAGGTCGACACCGTCATTTTCACCAATCCCGGCTTCGGCCAGATCGTCAACGCCGACACGGTCGTCACGATCTTCGTCGGGCGGTTGAATAACTAGTCGCGGGTTTCTCGTCGCGAGTCATTCTGAGGTTTTGGGTTCTGGGTTCTGGGTTCTGGGTTTTGGTCGCCTCGGTTGCCGATCCGGACCTGCCCCTCCGCATGACAGAACCTACAACCTCTTCTGAAACATTTCGCGTTGTTGCTTAAGGGTGCTTGTCAATAGTTAACACTATGTGATATCTCTGTCGGCATGAGAGTTGTGCCGGCCGAGGACAAGCAGTTGCAACCCCGTCCTCCCGTCGCATCTGCCGCACATCCTGCGGCCGGCACAACTCGACCAACGACACGCAAGCGGCCGGACGTCCGTGCCCGACTTCTCGAAGATCGCCGTGACGGAGTCCCGGCCGAAGATCCGTACGTTCGCCGGTTCTGGACGGCGGTGGTCGGGCCCGGAGCAGTTGCCGGATTGCTGCGGCTGGTCAAGGCAGGACGCACCGGGGTTTCGATCCCCCGTCCCGACCATCTTCCGGAGTTGATGAGATACGGGCTGATCGCTCACCACAACGGGACGATCTGGCTCACCGAGTCCATCCCGGTGGTGCCGGGCCACCTCGTTCGATCGATGCCTCCGTTCCTCCGCAGGGAGCACGCCGCCTGGCTGGAGAGCAGCCGGGCCCGCTGACCTCAACCCGGGAGGCAGTACTGGTCGTATTCGACGATCCGGGGCGGGTGCGCCGGATCCGAACACGCCGGACAATGCGGGTTTCGATTCAGCTTCAGAATCCGGAAATCCTGATCCAGGGCGTCGTAGAGGAGGAGCCGGCCGACCAGCGAGTGGCCGATCCCGAGAATGAGCTTCAAGGCCTCGACGGCTTCGATCGATCCGATGATGCCGGGAAGCACCCCGAGCACACCGGCTTCGGCACATGAAGGGGCGAGCTCGGGCGGAGGAGGCTCGGCAAAGAGGCACCGGTAACAAGGGCCCTCATAGGGATCGAACACGGTTGCCTGACCTTCAAAACGGAAGATCGAGCCGTGCACCACAGGAATCCGGAGATGGAGGGAGGCGTCGTTGACCAGATAGCGTGTGGGGAAATTGTCCGCACCGTCGACGACGACGTCATACCCCTCCATGATGCTCAGCACGTTCTCGGCTGAGAGGCGGGTGGCAAAAGTCTCGATCGCCACATCCGGGTTGATCGCCTCGAGGGTCTGCCTGGCCGAGTCGACCTTCTTCTCGCCGATCCGACCGGTGTCGTGAAGGATCTGACGTTGGAGGTTCGAGGCGTCGACGACATCGGAGTCGACGATGCCGAGCGTCCCGACGCCGGCGGCAGCCAGATAGAGAGCGGCCGGCGAGCCGAGACCTCCGGCGCCGATCAGCAGCACCTTCGATGCCAGGAGCTTCCGCTGTCCTCTCTCCCCCACCTCCGGCAGGGTGAGATGGCGGCTGTAGCGGGAGCGCTGTTCGATGGTGAGCGTTTCGGGACGCTCGACGGCTTCCCGAGCGCCTACCGTTGCCACCGAGCCGATCGCGACCTGCGCCTTCCACTCCTCGATTCCCCCGGCCAGGCTGGAAACGTTGGTGTAGCCCAGTTGCTGGAGCGAGTGGGCGGCGAGGACGCTGCGGTGCCCCGTGGCGCAATAGAGCACGATGTCGGTGTCGGGCCCGGTCGCATATTCAACGATCCCGGCTTCGAGCACGCCTCGCGGGAGGAACACCGAGCCCGGGATGGCACCGAGGGCATGCTCCTCGGATTCCCGGATATCGACCAGCGTGGCAGTCCCGAGCCGCGACGCGAGTTCGACGACGGTCGTCTCGCGCACGGACGGCCGCAGCTCCTCAACCAGCTCGTGATAGGTGCTCGCCATGGCCGGGATGCTACAAG